>JBMNTM010000004.1:0-26800 GCA_050945735.1 Desulfosporosinus sp. | reverse complement strand
TTTACGTTTTCTTTTTAGGAAAGCTACAAGGCTCGTTTAAACAAGCCAGACCTGTTATGAACTAAATCTCAAGGGGTTGTTCAGCATCCCCTATTTAATGTTCGATTATTTGATTGACAAGGAGGAAGAGGATTGTTAAGATGAATTTGTTTGCGGGTTTATCAAATAGCTAACAGTTCTAAGACTTCCTCTTCTTTAGGAGGAAGAAAAGAACTGTACAGCTCCTGGATGTTTAAGGCTAGAGATTCTTACTGGTGACAAATACTATACAGCTCTTAGGAGGGTATTCATTTGAAACATGAAGTGGATGTCCTAATCATCGGCGCAGGTCCGGCAGGAATTTTCACGGCCATAGAGTTGACAAAGCATAATTCCGATTTAAAAATTCTGATTGTAGATAAGGGGCGTACTATTGAAGAGCGAGTGTGTCCTGCACGTGCGACGGGGGTTTGTGTTGGATGTAATCCTTGTGCCATTACTCGAGGTTGGTCAGGTGCAGGGGCCTTTAGTGATGGGAAATTATCTCTAAGCCCTGCTGTTGGCGGTCGTTTAACGGAATACATGAGAGAAGAAGAAGCTAAGAAGCTGATTGATTATGCGGATTCTATTTATCGAGATTTTGGAGCTCGGGAAAAAGTTTATGGGTTAGATATCCAGCGGGTTGAAGAACTTCAATACGAGGCATCACGCTATAATATTAAACTTATTCATTGCCCGGTACGACATTTAGGAACTGAATTGGCTTATGATGTGTTAAAAGGTATGTATGAACATCTTATGACTTATAATAATACTACCTTTTGGGAACTTGCTGAAGTAAAGAATATTCTGGTCGGACCGGAAGGGGCATTGAGTGCTACAATTAAACGTCGGGATGAGGCTGAGCCGTATGAAGTTTTTGCTCAGTATGTAGTTGCTGCCCCGGGAAGAGGTGGAGCTAATTGGCTCACTGAGCAGACCATACGTTTAGGAGTAGAAACAGAAAACAATGAAGTGGATATCGGTGTACGTGTTGAAGTACCTAATTCTATCATGGATCATTTAACGCGGGACCTTTATGAAGCAAAACTGGTTTATTACACGGATACCTACGATCTAAAAACACGTAGCTTCTGTGTTAACCCTGGCGGTATTGTTTCTGAGGAACATTACGATGGGGGTATAGCCGTAGTGAACGGGCATAGCTATGGAAATCTTGAGAAAAAAACTAATAATACAAATTTTGCATTATTGGTTTCTACTCGTTTTACACATCCTTTTCATCAACCGATTGAATATGGTCGATATATTGCCCGTCTTGCGAACATGTTGACCGGTGGCGGTGTAATGATTCAACGTTTGGGTGATCTTCTTAAGGGCAGGAGAACGACTGAAAGCCGTTTACGTAAATCGACGACTATTCCTACTCTTCATTCGGCAATTCCAGGAGACCTCAGTTATGTATTACCGGAACGGTACTTGACTTCCTTGATTGAAACTATAAAGGCTTTTGACAAAATTGCACCGGGTTTGAATTCGAAAAATACCTTGTTATATGGTGTTGAGGTTAAATTTTATTCGTCTAAAGTCAAAGTTAAGTCTAATTTTGAAACAACAATTCCCCGGTTGTATACTATCGGGGATGGAGCAGGCATTACACGCGGATTGATCCAAGCGTCAGCGACTGGTATTGTTGTAGGTCGTGATATTGTGTCCAGGTATAATTAATAGCTTTGGAGCGGTAGCTTAAAAGAGAAATGCGGGCTTAATAAAATGACGTTGATGCTTAGCGCTAGCCAGGTTTTCGTAGGGAAAGATGGGAGGAATATCAATGTCGGCTGTTGTATTAATTGGTACTCAATGGGGAGATGAAGGAAAAGGCAAGATTACGGACTACTTGGCTGAAAAGGCAAACGTCGTTGTCCGTTACCAGGGTGGAAACAATGCTGGGCATACAGTTGTTGTAAACGGAGAAGAGTTTAAGCTTCACCTTATTCCTTCGGGAATCCTTTATTCTGACAAGATCTGTATTATTGGTAATGGTGTAGTGATCGATCCGCTGATTTTATTGGAGGAACTTAGTTATCTCGAAAAGCGAGGCACCAAAATAGGTAAACTGCTGATTAGCGGCAATGCCCATGTTATTATGCCCTACCATAAAGTTCTTGATGGCTTGGAAGAAGAAGCACGCGGTGAGCATAAAATTGGTACTACGAAGCGTGGTATCGGTCCTGCTTATATGGATAAGGCATCACGGATCGGAATTCGCATTATTGATCTTTTAGATAAAGATGTGTTCGCGGAGAGGCTTCGCCAAAATTTAGTGGAAAAAAATAACTTATTCATAAAAGTCTATGGTGAGAAGGCACTTGAATTTGATGAAATATATGAAACATATATTAATTATGGGGAACAAATTCGTTCCTTCGTGACAGATGGTTCACTGGTAATCGACGAAAATATTCGTTCCGGAAGGAATGTACTTTTCGAAGGTGCACAAGGAAATTTACTTGACATTGATCATGGGACTTACCCGTATGTGACTTCATCTAATCCCATTGCTGGCGGAGCTTGTATCGGAGCAGGTATTGGTCCAACCCGTATCGAACGCGTAGTTGGGGTAATAAAAGCTTATACTACACGCGTCGGCGAAGGACCTTTTCCAACAGAGCTTATGGACGGGATCGGAGAACAAATGCAGACTAAAGGACATGAGTTTGGCACCACAACCGGACGGCCGCGCCGCTGTGGTTGGTTTGATGCTGTAATTGCGCGCTATGCTGTTCGCGTAAGTGGCATCTCTGATTTTGCGGTTACGAAACTCGATGTGCTTACCGGCTTTGACACACTAAAAATTTGTGTGGGATACCGTGTCGGGGAAGAAATTATCCGTGAATTTCCACAAAGTCAAAAGATCTTAAAGCAATCCCAACCTGTTTATGAAGAAATGCCAGGTTGGCATGAAGATTTGACACATGTTCGTTGCTTTGAAGAACTACCAGAGGCTGCCAAAAATTTTATTCTCCGAATTGAAGATCTAACCGGTATTCCTGCTACATTAATATCAATTGGTCCGGAACGTGAACAAACCATCATGCGCGGCAAGATCTTTTAGAACCGGGTTTTGACAATGATTTTTCATTAATTTTTCTTCAGATTTTTCATCTGGTCTTGACAAATATGTAATTTAGTGTAATATATTAATTCGTAACACAGTAAATAAGCGACGAACAATGCTTAAGCCTCGGTAGCTCAGTTGGTAGAGCAGAGGACTGAAAATCCTCGTGTCGGCGGTTCGATTCCGCCCTGAGGCACCATATGTTTAATGAATTTGATAAAGTTATTCCTTAACGAATAAAATTACCATTCAGAGTTAAGGTTCCTCGGTTTTTAAAACCGGGGATATATAATTATTTTATTTTTTTATCAAAAACACTTAAAAAATTCTGATACTTCAAAGTTCTAATCTTTTCCATGAGAAAAATAGATTAGGACTTTTTTGTTGTGTTAAATGGTTTTACCAAAGGTAGTTTTACAAAGGTGCCGGTAAGCCTAAGTTTGGATTAGTGCTTCTGGAAACCTCGTGCGCATCTTATGCATATGCCGCATAGAATATAGTTGGAACATATTTAGGTATGCGCTGAGTTATGAGAAAGAGGTGAAGGAATTGACAACTTTAAAGCGTGGAGCACGAGGGCGTGAGGTGCAAGAGCTTCAGCAATTGTTAATAAAATGGGGTTATAATCCGGGACCGATCGATGGGATTTTTGGTGCTAAGACAAAACAGGCGGTTCTTCAGTTTCAAAGGGATCATGGATTAAAAATGGACGCAATTGTCGGCCCCATAACCTGGCAGGCTCTGCTCAGTCAACCACAAATGTATACCATTCAAGCCGGTGATACCTTCTACAAAATAGCGCTTCGGTTCCATATTAGTCTTTCAAGTTTATTTGCTGCTAACCCAGGCGTTGATCCATATCGTTTAAGCATTGGCCAACAGATTCGTATTCCGGTACTTGGTCCGCTTCCCAAACCGGGTCTTACGCGTACTGTAGCCGGCTGGATTCCTTATTGGGTTCAGTCCCAGGCATTTCAGTCTTTGCAAGGGCATGCAGAATTCTTTAGTGCAGTTTCTCCTTTTTGGTATCGGGTATCTGCAAGCGGTGAACTTGAAAGCTTTAATGGGGCGGAAGACAGCAGTATCCTTTCTTTTTTCAGTTCTCATGGTATCAAGGTTATTCCTCTTATTACAAATGAATTTAACAGCCAGCTCATTTCGACTGTTCTTAATGATCGGATTATTCGCCAAAGACATGTGCAGGCCATTGCGAACAAAGTAAGCCAAATGAACTATGCGGGGATCGAAATAAATTATGAGAATCTGTTTGTAAGAGACCGGGAATTATTCGTACTCTTTGTGCAAGAACTGAAAACTGCACTTTCCCGCTTGAATAAGCTGCTCGTTGTAACGGTTCATGCTAAGACAAATCCCATAGGCGGCTTTAGTGGTGCTGAAGCCCATGATTATCCGGGAATTGGCCACCATGCGGATATAGTTCGCATCATGGGTTATGATTATCATTGGCAAGGGGGTATTTCTGGTCCCATTGCGCCGGCTGATTGGGTGGACGCTGTCTTGGCCTATGCAGTCTCAGTCATTCCCAGAAACAAGATTGTGCTTGGTGTGCCGACTTATGGTTATGATTGGCCAGAAGGTCAACCGGCGTCAGGAGTGACTTATGCTGAGGCTATTTCTACAGCTGAACGGTACAATATCCCTATTATTCGTAATGCTGAATTGGGTCCGCACTTTATGTATATGGAAAATGGTCTTATACACGAAGTTTGGTTCGTAGACGCCCTTAATTTTAGTACCTTATTGGATTTAGTAAATAAATACAACCTGCGTGGGATTTGTATATGGTATCTAAGTGCAGAGGATCCGAAAATCTATGATGTAATCAAAGCCAAGTTTTAGACAATTCTTCTTTACTTTCAAATACATCAGAAGTAATAGGGTCACAAAAACTTGTTAAACTGTTACCGAAAAAGTGAGTTAACACCTTACATCTGTTTGTCAAAGTGATATTTTATCAAGATATTTAACAAGCTGACATTTCACTGATTGACAACAACATCATAATCAGACCGGTATTAGTTGACATAATTAATTTTTACACTTATAATTCTCTTTGTTGGGAAAAGGAGTTTTGATTAGTATTAATAGACAAAATAGTACTTTATATTATTATCCTGCGGACGTGGCTCAGCGGTAGAGCATTGGCTTCCCAAGCCGAGGATCGCGAGTTCGAATCTCGTCGTCCGCTCCATATGAAATACAAGCACTGCAAGGGTTTGCAGTGCTTTTTAATGGGCTTCTTTTTATTCACCATGGCATTGTAAATAGAATGTCGGGCATACTAATCCCAATCTGATTGGAGGGATGATATGTCTGATATTGAAGAACTACTCAAGCAAATTGAAGAATTACGTGCGAATATGGTCAAAATAAAAGAGGGAAGAACCCTTACGGATTCGGAAGTAGTAACTGCAAGCCAGATGCTGGATGCTGTTTTGAATGAATATTACAAATTACTTAAGCAAAAGCTTGGCGGGGTTAATTAGATATCAAGAAATATTAAATTCAAGCACCGCAAAAAATGCGGTGCTTTATACTTCCAAAAATCTAAAAATGTAACCCAAAAAATCAGGAAACAAGGCCGAAATAACCAGAAGGATAGTGAGAAAAATTAAAATAAAAGTGAAGGTCCAGGAGATAACATTGAACAACCTTGTATTCACATACTCGCCCATGATGCTTTTTTTGCTGGCGATCAGGACCATAAAAATGAGAATAGGGGGCAAGAGTATCCCATTGACGACTTGTGTGGTCAACATGACATGATATAAGGACAAATTAGGCCATAAGACAATGATACCGCCTAACACGATAAGGACAGTATAAAGACCAAAGAACACAGGGGCTTCTTTATATGATTTACTGATGCCGTGTTCAAAGCCAAATGCTTCACAGATGGCGTAAGCAGTACTTAAGGGCAGAACAAACGCTGCCAACATCGAAGCACCAAGCAAGCCAAAGCCAAATAGCAAACCGGCATATTCCCCGGCTAATGGTTTTAGAGCGAGGGCAACATCTTTTGCCGTTTCAATGGGAATATTATTGGCATAGAGAACTGCTGCCGAAGATACAATGATAAAGAAGGCAATGAAGCCGGTGAAAAATGTTCCAATCAGAACATCCCAGCGTGTATAAGGATAATCCTGGGCTGTGATTCCCTTATCAACCACGGAAGATTGGATATAGAACTGTCCCCAGGGCGTAATCGTCGTGCCGATCACCCCGATGGCCATCAGTAAAAAAGCCGGTGAGCTGGGAAGCGAAGGGTTAACGGATTGTACCCAAACTTCTGACCAGGATGGTTTAATCATAATTGCCGAGATGACATAACTAAAAAATGTCAAACAGAGGAGTAAAAGTATTTTTTCTATTTTTCCATAATCTGTCTTGATCACCAACCACCAAATTAGGGCACCCATTGCAGGGACAGAGATATACTTGCTTATCCCAAAGATTTCAAAGCTTGTAGCAATCCCTGAAAATTCCGATACAGTGGTTCCCAGATTAGCAATCAGCAGGACACTCATGGCAAAAAAGGTCCACTTCACACCGTAATGTTCCCGTATTAAGTCAGAAAGACCGCGACCGGTTACGGCTCCTGTTCGTGCGGAGATTTCCTGGGCAATGGCTAAAAGCACAGTGCTGAAAAGCAAGATGAAAATGAGTGCATAGCCGTACATAGCACCTGCAGTTGCATATGTAGTAATTCCACCGGCATCATTATCCGCAAAAGCAGTAATAATGCCGGGACCCATCACTGCTAGGAACAAGGCAAGGCGTTCTTTTAAGTTCATTCGCTATGCCCCCTTTTTGCCTGACGGCGTCGGGCTATTAAAGTTGAGCGGTTTTCTACCCTTGGGCGGTCTATTAATAACTCCAAAACGTCATCCACTGTGATAATTCCTAAGATTTGAATTTGATCATTGACAACGGGGACCGCCAGTAAGCCGTATTTATGAATGATATCAGTTACCTTTTCGCGATCGTCATAGGGGGACACCTTAACGATTTTAGTGTGCATAATATCTTTTAAAGGTATATCGGGAGATGCAATAATCAGTTCTCGCAGCGAGAGAACTCCTTCAAGGGTTTCTTGTTCGTCCACTACATAAAGATAATAAATTGTTTCCGCATCAGGAGCCAGTCGTCTTAATTCATTAATGGCTTGTTCAGCAGTAAGCGAGAACTGTAAACCGATATATTCGGTGGTCATAAGTGAGCCGGCGGTGTCTTCCTTATACTGCATTAATTCCCGCACATCTTCGGCATCATCTGATTCCATGAGACAAAGGAGTTTTTCAGACTTGGCAGAAGATAATTCGCCCAATATATCAGCGGCTTGGTCTGCAGGCATTTCTTCCAGGATGTCAGATGCCCGATCCTCATCCATTTGATTAATCATTTCAATTTGGGTATCTAATTCCATCTCGGTTAAGGCATCGATTGCTTGTTGAGAATCAAGGGCATCGAGGAAATTGGCCCGATGTTTATAGTCTAATTCTTCGATAATATCGGCAACGTCTGCCGGGTGGAGTTGGCGAAGTTGTTCTTTTTCCCTGGTGAGCTGAAGGGACGACGTTCGGCTTTCCAATGGTTTAATATACTGCCAGCCAACAAACTTATTTTCGACCCGGCTCAGTAAAAACTCAACACCCAGTCTGCGGAATAAACCGCGTACACCGATATCCACAGCTACCAGGACAATAAGTTTACGCTCGTTGTGAGAAACCCAGGACAAAGATATATCATTTACTCGTACCAGCTTAGACCCTTCCAAGTCAATTATTTGCTTATCTAATAACCATTTACCAATAAACGTTTCATCATCATGCAGCGGGCTCGTCAGCAGGGGATCAAAAGCAGTGCTTAGGCGCAGGCCTTTAGAATCCCAGGAAGCGACCCACTCTATGGGAATTAAATCGGAAATCCCTTTGGCATAGCGAATGCCGGTTACATGGGGAGAGACACTGTCCCAGCGTATA
This sequence comes from Desulfosporosinus sp., assembly GCA_050945735.1. Lineage (GTDB taxonomy): Bacteria > Bacillota > Desulfitobacteriia > Desulfitobacteriales > Desulfitobacteriaceae > Desulfosporosinus. The sequence goes on along the minus strand of JBMNTM010000004.1, from coordinate 18,700 downwards.
GCCATGTCATACAAGCGACCAATACGACGTCCCTTGGCATCCCAGATTGGTTTATTGGACAACTGACTGAAATAAAATTCACCCAGTACTTTCAAATCACTCATTTATTAACCTCCTTGGCGAGACGGAGTCTGGAGCCTACTGCCCGGATGACTCTGTCTGAGATGATGGGGAGTATGATTGCGCAAGTTATCAGGGTAAGGTCCAGAATCCATTAAAAACCACCTCCTTAAAATACCTGAAAATATTTTTCATCGGCATGTTGTTCGATATGCATATAAGTATAACAAATTTGCAGTTAAAAGTTAAAAAAAACGAAATATACCAATATCCAACTAATTTTACTCTATAGAACCTAATAAGTCTACCAGGAACTCTTTTTCATTTGCTTTTGTTACTTTGCTTACAATTCTATCCTATCTTATTAATGAGTGTTTGAAGATGCTTCTCTTATATCGAACTTTTATCTCCTTTCTGGGGTAAGAGAGTCATCGTTTCTTTTGCCCTTTTCCTTGTCCCTGTGTTATAATTTAATATAATTAAATGAAGCGTTTATTGAGAGGAGGGTGTTTGAATGACAAAACACATAAAAACTATAGTAAAAGCAAACCTGAGTGTAACGGTGAAGACCGGAGGGTGTGGCAAATGTCAAACTTCTTGCCAATCTGCTTGTAAGACGTCGTGCACGGTTGGAAACCAAGTGTGTGTTAAATAAATCTGATTCAGGATTATACAGAACCCACCCTTATACGGGTTGGGTTCTATTTGTTTATGGAAAGTAAGAAAGAGAGAACTGAGATGTTAAATATATTTAATAACCAAAAATATCGCATCAAGAAGAATGTTCATAGTTATCGCCAAGGGGATTTATTAATTGCGCACGATGTAAATTCCGGATCTTTGCATCTGCTGGATGAGGAGACTTTTAATATAATTATGGCGTGCGAGGATTTACAGGAAGTTGGGCAGGACATTACTTTGGGAGGGATTAACCAGGTCATTCGACAAGCAGGGAAACAAGAACTTGAAGAAAATGTAATTATCGAGATCCTTGCCGAATTGAAAAAACTCCGCAGGGAAGGGACGCTTTTCTCCGTCGAAGCAGAACAAATAACTCCGCATTACCCTACACAACCCATTGTCAAGGCTATTTGCCTGCATGTGGCCCATGATTGTAATCTGCGTTGTAAATATTGTTTTGCCGGGACCGGGGCATTTGGTGGCAACAGGACCTTGATGAGCTTTGAGACCGGGAAAAGGGCAATCGACTTTGTCTTAGAGTCATCAGGTCATCGGGATCATTGTGAAGTCGATTTCTTTGGCGGGGAACCGCTCCTTAATTGGAGGGTAGTTCAGGGTTTAGTTAAATACGGAAGAAAAGCAGCAGCAGATCATCTTAAAACGATCAAATTTACCCTGACCACAAACGGTGTTTTACTGAATGAGAAAGTGCAGGCTTTTCTCGAACAAGAGGAGATAAGTGTGGTCTTAAGTTTAGATGGTCGACCGGAAGTTCATGACCGTATGCGCCCGTACGCTGATGGGCGGGGAAGTTACGCCAAAGTTACTCCTTTAATCAGGCAGTTTGCAGCTAAACGGCCGGCAAGTTCACCCTTTGCGGTAGGTAATTATTACTATGTTCGTGGGACGTACACGCATTATAATTTAGATTTTGATCGGGATGTTTTACACATGGCAGATTTAGGGATCAATCGGATTTCTGTGGAACCGGTTGTCGCAGGTCCGAAGGATGCCTATGCCTTCCAGGAAGGGGATTTGGATAAAATCCGAGAGGCTTATGATCGCCTTGGTGAGGAACTATTAGCGCGGCGTACTCAAGAGCGGGAGTTTAACTTTTTCCATTTTAATGTCGCCTTGGATCAAGGCCCCTGCTTACTGAAACGGCTTTCCGGATGTGGTGCCGGTCATGAGTATGTGGCGATTTCTCCTGAGGGAGATCTTTATCCATGTCATCAGTTTGTGGGTCAAGAACAGTATAAGATGGGCTCGCTTTATGACCAAAATCCGCATCAACTTAAGCCCGAGTTGGTTCAGGCCTTTCGCTCAGCAAATATCTATGCCAAATCAGCTTGCAGGGAGTGCTGGGCACGCTTTGCTTGCAGCGGGGGGTGTCATGCGGCTAACGTCTCTTTCACCCAAAAACTAACAGAGGTTTACGCATTGGGGTGCGAGCTGCAGAAAAAACGTTTGGAAGTAGCAATTTATGTTAAAATAAAAGAAATCCTCCAACAAAAAGACTCTTTAACCTCAGTTCCGGAAGTTCGCTGTTAGGTTTGGCATAGTTCATCTAGGTATGAAAATTACGCTTGGATGGTTTGAAAGGGCATGTTACAATTATATTTACAGTTATATTTGGAATTATTTTGGAATTATATAGCCAAGGAGGCGAATTGTTTTGAAGAGAAAATCGAAACGAATTTTTGCAGGGGTTTTGGCTGTTCTTGTTAGTTTTGCAATGGTCGGTTCGGGACTTCTTGTGTTTTTCTTTGATCGGGAAGATCAACTTTACGGCTCGAGTGCATCCACATTAGCTGCCAATGCTGCGGCAGAATACCAAGACCAAAAATTGCGCATTGATGCAATGGTTAAGCAGGCTGAAATAGACCCTGAGAATGTACCGCTGCAAACAGCCCTGGCAAATGAATATTTTAACGCAGGGTTTGCTGCCCGAGAGGTGGCACCCGCAGAGAGCCAAGAGAATTTTAAGAAGGCAGTTGAAGTATACCAAAGCGTCTTAAAACTAAATAAGGAGCCCAATATTATGGTGAATATGGCTACAGCGGCTTTTTATAGTGGTAATAACGATTTGGCAGAAAATACTTATAAAGAAGCAATCTCACTAAATTCAGAGTCTTACGATGCCCTGGTCAATTATGGGGTTTTTCTTTCTCTGGCAAAGAACGATTGGGCAGGAGCTCTTGCTCAGTGGCAGAAGGCTCAAACTCTAGCCCAAAACAGTGCAGATCAAGATCTAATGAAGATGTTAATAAGCCAGGCTCAGGATAAGCTTAAGGCCAATTCCGTTACTCCGTGAACCATGGTTGCTGTTACCACAAATGCAACACACTGTTACTGTGATTTGAGAAAATTTTAAGGACCATTAATTATTGACACAAGTTCCTGTCATTTCTTACCTCTTTATATTTTTGCTGTCGATCTTTGCGAAACGGAGGAAATAAATTGCATTTTACAACTTTGGCGAGCGGCAGTTCCGGAAACGCCATTCTGGTCGGGGAGGATAACCGTCATTTACTGGTCGATTGTGGAATTAGTGGGAAGAGTCTATTACAAAACCTCTCCCAGTTAAATATCCCAGACTCAGAGATAGAAGGGATTGTAATTACGCATGAACATGTTGATCATATCCGCGGAGTGGGTGTGCTCGCCCGTAAACTAAAAATACCAATCTATGCCACAAGCGGGTTATGGGAGGTGATCAGTCCTCTCCTGGGAAAGCTGGCGGAAAACCAACGTATTTTAGTTAAAGATTCATTTTCTTGTGCGGGACTGGATATTTTGCTCTATCCTACGTCACATGACAGTCGGGAAAGCTTCGGCTTAAAGGTTTCTCGCCTGCAGCGACAGGATAAGAGGCGTATGGCTGTCGGTATTGCCACAGACAGTGGAATAATTACAGCAGAGATGCACCGTCATTTGAAAGGGTGTGATGCCTTTGTTGTTGAGGCGAACTATGATGATCAGATGCTGATGTATGGATCGTATCCAGCGTATTTGAAGAGGCGGATTAGGGGACAATATGGGCATCTTGAGAATAAGCAGTTAGCTGAAGGACTACTAGAGTGGATAACAGAAAATACTCAACGGATTATGTTAGCTCATCTTAGTAAAGAAAATAATACTCCGGAAATCGCGTTGTCAATAATTAAACGTATTTTGCGAGATTCAAAGAAATCAAGAGAGTACAGGAATGTGCAGGTGCATGTTGCTCCGCGTTATTCGCCGCATGAACTGATCATGCTAAAAGAATAATTTCTGAGGAGGATTAGTCATGAGCAAAAGATATGGTGTTTTTTCCTTGGTTTTAGTTGCATTTATCAGTGCCTTATTGGGCGGACTCGCCGCTGTGGCACTGGTTCCATCAGTATATGGAAATCAACAACAGATGCCTACAAATCAAGTGGTTTTAAATACTGAGCCAACAACTCCAATCACCAATACAGAAGGGATTACTAGTTTTCCTGTTGCAAAGATTGCTCAAGCCACCGGTCCGGCAGTTGTCGGAATTGCTAATTTTCGAACTACAGGGTCTTTCTTTGGCGGGAGCAGTTTAACGGAAGTGGGAAGTGGTTCTGGCTTTATTATTGATGCAAAAAATGGTTACATAGTGACTAATAACCATGTTATAGCCGATGCAGAAAAAATTGTTGTAAGTCTGGCAGATGGTCGGAATATTAATGCCAAACTGGTGGGCGGCGATAGACGTACAGACTTAGCGGTGGTAAAAATATTAGATACAAAGAATTTAACCGCTACGCAACTGGGGGATTCCTCAAAAATCCATGTAGGTGAACCGGTGGTCGCCATTGGAAATCCTGGCGGAGAAGAATTTGCGCGCTCCGTGACTACCGGTGTTATTTCAGCAACGAATCGGATTTTGGATATAGAGGGGGAAGCATGTTTTAACCTTATTCAAACTGATGCGGCTATTAACCCTGGAAACAGCGGTGGGCCACTTGTCAATTACCAGGGTCAAGTTATTGGGATAAATTCCGCCAAGAAACGGGAAGCCGGATTTGAAGGTATGGGTTTTGCCATCCCGATTTCGGACGCCTTACCGACAATTAAACAGCTGATTGAAAAAGGGCATGCCAGTCATCCCGGACTTAATGTCCAGATTGATCCCCGTTATACAGCTGAATTTGCCAGCCAAAGAGGGTGGCCGGCAGGGGCCTATGTTGCTAAGGTCACACCAGGCGGACCGGCTGATAAAGCAGGAATTCGGGCTGGGGATATTATTATGAAGATTAATGGCGAGGAAATTAAGAACTCTCTGCGTTTAACCCGTGAGTTGTTCAAGTATAAGCCGGGTGACACGGTTACGGTCACAATTTTCCGCGATAACAAGACAATAGATGTGTCAGTGGTACTTGTAGAAATAAAGTCGCTATAAGCTTTGTCCATTACTGAAAGTGCTGAAAAGCGCTGAAAGTACCGTAAGTCACTTGCTTTAGCTATGGGGATATAGGCACAACCTATTGGAAAATGCAATGTTTTTCCAATAGGTTTCATTTTTTATTGTGTATGGTTAAAGAGTTGTGCGTCTAAGTAACAGTAAAGTTGAACTCTTGCTATGATTGCAGTATTATTTATTTAGAACAAGGGTATAATTGGCAGAATAGGTGAAGCTGGAACACTAGTAAGAAAGGTTGATAAAACTAATGGAAAATAAGCCCACTTCAAATTTCCTGAGAAATATTATTATTGAAGATCTGAAATCCGGTAAAGTGGATCACGTAATCACGCGCTTTCCACCAGAACCCAATGGATATTTACATATCGGACATGCCAAATCAATAATTCTTAACTTTGAATTGGCGGATGAATTTCAGGGTAAGACCTATCTGCGCTTTGATGACACAAATCCGACTAAAGAAGACACGGAATACGTGGAATCCATTAAGGAAGATGTCTTGTGGCTGGGATATGAATGGGATGAATTGTTCTTTGCCTCAGATTATTTTGAGGAAATGTACAACCGTGCAGTTTTACTCATTAAAAAGGGCAAAGCTTATGTTTGTGATTGCAGTGCAGAGGAAATACGGCAAATGCGCGGAACGTTAACAGAAACCGGCAAGACTAGTCCCTATCGTGATCGCACAGTTGAAGAAAACCTGGCATTGTTTGAGGAAATGCGGCAGGGAAAATTTAAAGACGGCGAAAAGGTATTGCGAGCTAAAATTGACATGGCTTCACCAAATATAAATATGCGGGATCCGGTTCTTTACCGGATAGCACATGCGACTCATCACAATACTGGCGACAAATGGTGTATTTATCCAATGTATGATTTTGCCCATCCTTTGGAAGATGCGATCGAAGGGGTTACCCATTCGATTTGTACCTTGGAATTTGAGGACCATCGTCCCTTGTACGATTGGGTTATTCAGGAATGTGAGATGGAAAAGATTCCCCACCAATATGAATTTGCGCGTTTGAATATCTCTAATACGGTCATGAGTAAACGCATGCTTAAACAATTGGTTGATGAGCACGTTGTGGAAGGCTGGGATGATCCCCGTATGCCGACTATCTCAGGACTGCGGCGCAGAGGGTATACACCTGAGGCAATACGCGCATTCGCTCGGGAAATAGGTGTTGCCAAAGCAGATAGTGTAGTCGACTCAAAGATGCTCGAGCATTTTATTCGGGAAGACCTGAAACTTAAAGCACCGAGAACGATGGCTGTATTAAAGCCGCTCAAGGTGGTTATTACGAACTATCCGGAAGCTCAGTCGGAGCTATTAGACGCTGAGAACAACCCGGAAAATCCTGAAATGGGTACTCGCCAAATTCCTTTTTCACGCGAAATTTATATTGAGCAAGACGATTTTATGGAGAATCCGCCAGCCAAATATCATCGGCTTTTTCCTGGAAATGAAGTACGCTTAAGAAATGCTTACTTTATTAAATGTAATAATGTAGTAAAGGACGAAACCGGGAAAGTCATTGAACTGCATTGTACATACGATCCGGTGACCAAGAGCGGAACGGGTTTTACAGGAAGGAAAGTAAAAGGCACAATCCACTGGGTGGACGCCTCTCAAGGTGTGCCTGCAGAGTTTAGATTATATGAACCGTTAATTTTGGCTGAAGAACAGGCGGAGGGCGCGTCTTTTTTGGAACGTCTTAATCCCAAATCCTTAGAGATTGTTCACGGGTTCGTAGAACCAAACATTAAAGCAGCAAAGCCCCAGGACAAATTCCAATTTGTTCGACACGGGTATTTCAATGTCGATTTGGATTCCACTCCAGGCAAACTAATATTTAACAGAATTGTATCTTTGAAGAGTTCCTTTAAATTACCAAAGTAACAGAAGGGTAAAAAAGATACTTTAAGCAGATAAATTCCAAAGTAACAAAAGAGTGAAAAAACTTTCGAAATCTTTATTTGAATTTTTGAAAAATATTTATAAAAAACCTTTATAAGGAATTTTCCAGGAGAGAATGATGAAGCTTTGCAGAGACTTTTATGAAAAAACTGCGCTGCAGCTTGCCCAGGACCTTCTCGGCAAAATATTTGTAAAAAACAGCGATGGCAAGAAGATAAGCTGTAGAATTGTTGAAGCAGAAGCTTATATGGGAATTGAAGATAAAGCAGCACATTCCTATCAAGGGAAAAGGACAAAGAGAACTGAGGTTATGTACGGAAAACCGGGCCTTTTATATGTGTATTTAGTTTACGGCATGTATTATTGTGCCAATATTGTAGCCGCAAAACCTGATGTACCTCAAGCGGTATTAATCCGGGCTGCTGAGCCGCTCGAGGGTAAGGATGAGATGGCTATTCGCAGGTTCAATAAACCATATACAGAGCTTACAGCGAGACAGAAAATTTATCTAACCAATGGACCTGGAAAGTTTTGTATTGCCTTGGATATTGATAAAACTGCCAATGGGAAAGATCTCTGCCTGGATAATATATTCATAGAGGAGGACGGATATAAGCCGGAGATAGTAGTGAGTAAAAGAATTGGGATTAATTACGCAGAGGAGGCAATTGATTTTCCTTATAGATTTTATATCAAAGGTAATAAATATGTATCAGTTCAGTAATCCAAAAGAGGAGATCAACCGATCTCCTCTTTATCATTGTACAGAAGTTAGATAGTTTTATTTGTGGATAACTGATTTAAGTACGTGCAATAGCACGCTTTTTCCTCTTTTGCCCTTGTGCTTGATTTGCAGGACTGGGGAGAGATAACTGATCTAATTTAATACAGCACCCTTGTTTGAGGAAGTAACTAGTTTCGCATACCTCGCCAGATAACCGGATTTGATCTTCGGTTCAGGTTTTATCCATCCTTGGCGACGTTTGGCCAATTCTTCCTCGGAGACAAGTAGTTGAAGTGAACGTTTGGGAATATCGATAGCAATCCGGTCGCCATTTTCCACGAGAGCAATGGGTCCGCCATCTGCGGCTTCCGGACAAATATGGCCGATACATGCACCACGCGTTGCCCCACTGAAACGACCGTCGGTAATTAAAGCAACACGTAATCCCATACCGGTAATGATCGCGGTGGGATTTAGCATTTCTTTCATCCCGGGGCCGCCTTTTGGCCCTTCATAGCGGATAACCGCGACTTCCCCATCATGAACCTGTTTAGCCAAAAGCGCTTCAATCACTTCATCTTCAGAGTTAAAAACGTGGGCCGGACCCTCAAATACGAGCATATCGTTTTCAACAGCACTTTCTTTAACGATGGCCTTACCTGGTGCCAGGTTACCGGAAAGCACGGCAATGCCACCGGTTTTACGGTAGGGGTTTTCAACTGAATGAATGACATCCGGGCAAGTTGTCTGGGCATTTTCCAAACGATCCCTGAGCAGTCCTGAAACCGTTAAAGCATCCGTGTGCAGGACATCGGCTTTGTTTAGTTCATACATAACGGCACTGATACCCCCCGCTTCATTAAGGTCTTGCAGGTGGTGCGTGCCTCCAGGGCTCAGTTTAGTAATATAAGGAGTCCTGGCACTAATGGAATCGAAAAGGGCGAGAGACAGTTCAAAGCCTGCTTCATTGGCGATTGCTGTAAGATGCAAGACCGTATTTGAGGACCCCCCGATTCCCATGTCCACGGCAATAGCATTTTCAAAGGCCTTTTGCGTTAAAATTTGCCGCGGCCTTATATCCTTTTTCACGAGGTCAACAATGAGCGAGCCAGAACGTTTAGCCAACATTTTTCGTGCTCCGGAATTTGCAGCGGGAATTGTTCCGTTACCAGGGAGGGCCATGCCCAGAGCCTCAGTTAAACAATTCATTGTATTTGCTGTAAATAGACCGGCACAGGAGCCATAGCCCGGACAGGCAGCATGCTCCATCATATTAAGCTCTTGAGCATTGATTTTTCCGCTCTCGTAAAGGCCGGCCGCTTCAAACATTTGGCTGACACTAATATTTTTTCCCTGATAGCGACCGGCTAACATGGGCCCGCCACTGACAACTATACTGGGAATGTTGAGGCGCGCGGCTGCCATCAGCATACCGGGAACGATTTTATCACAGTTGGGAATTAAGACCAGTCCGTCCAGGGCATGCGCTTGCGCGAGTGCTTCTATTGAATCGGCAATAAGCTCACGACTGGGAAGAGAAAAATTCATACCTTGATGCCCCATGGCAATACCATCACAAATCCCGATAGCAGGTACTTCAAGCGGGGTACCACCTCCGGCCGATACTCCTAATTTCGCTGCTTGGGCCAGATCCTTGAGGTGGCCGTGACCAGGGACGACCTCATTAAAAGAGTTAACAATCCCGATAAGGGGTTTCTCCAGATCTTCGGGGGTAAAGCCCATAGCATAAAAGAGGGAGCGATGAGCTGCTTTTGTTGAACCCTTTTTAGCGATATCACTGCGCAAAATTATTTCTCCCCTCTATTCGGCGCTTAAAAAGTGAGCAGGATCTTGATCTATCCCTATGCTATTCACTAAATAGTAAGCGTCGCGTTTTTAGGATAATTATAGTATATAGAGCGAGGGTGTCAAGCTCCGGTACCAGACTATTGCGCAAGTATTGCTATTAATGCTAATAACCAAATTTTTAGCACTTTACAACAATAGCAAAATGCGCCATAATAGTCACATAACCAAAATCAAATACGCACCGATAGGGATGCGGTTATGATAATATTAAGTAGGTAATATAGTATCTAAAAAAGTGAGGGGAAGGCAAATGAAAAAGGTTAAGGTAGAGTTTATCAATACTTGCGCTTGCTGCGACGGCTATGGTGACGTTTTACGAGATCTAGCAACTAAATACCCCCAACAGATTGATTTAAAAATCTACTATATGGGCAAGGATTTTGATTATCTGCCTAAATACGGAACGATAAGCCGGGGGACATTGATTATCAATGAAAGCGAACGTTATGATGATTTAAGCAGGAGGGTAATTGAAGGAGCAGTCAAGGTTGCTTTGGATAAAGTCAATGCTTAAAGATTTTCTGCTGTCCTGCTGGCAACTCTTGAATATAAGTTCATTTTGGTTGGTGGCCAGTTTTATTCTTTGTGGCTTATTACATATTGTGTTGCGGCCGGAATTTTTGCAAAGGTCACTGGGTAATACCAAATTATCTTCGCTGGTCAAAGCTACCATATCGGGAACGCTTTTGCCTATTTGCAGTTGCGGCGTAGTGCCGATCGCCCTGAGTCTTTATTACTCAGGGGCTTATTTAGGTCCTACGCTGGCGTTTTTAGTTGCTACCCCGATAATTAATCCGGCGGCTGTTTTACTGGCTTTTGCTCTTTTAGGCCCGCAACTGACCATTATCTATGTGATTACTGGTTTTATACTACCGATGATCATTGGCGTGATCGGCAACAAATGGGGAAAGAACGAATTGGTATCCCCAATGGCAGCAGCAATGGCAGAGGCTATGGCCAAGGCACCGGTTGAGGCAGGATCGAAAACTTTTCAGGCGGTTAAGACTCCTTGGTTTAAAAAGGTTTATAGCGGTTTGGATTGGGGCGTTCGTAGCCTTGGTTTACAGGTAAGTCGTTATGTTTTGGCAGGAATTTTATTTGCGGCACTTTTACTGACAATTATTCCGATGTCCTTTATTCAGAATTATTTAAGTAGTCCCGCTTTGATTTCTCTGATCGGAGTAGTCATCATAGGTGCAGTTATGTATGTTTGTGCGGTTGGGCACATTCCTTTTATCGCGGCACTTGTTGCTGCCGGAGCAGCCCCGGGAGTAGCCGTTACCTTTCTTTTGTCCGGGGTGGCGACCAATTTGCCTGAAATGCTCAGTATTTACAAACTTATCGGTAGGCGGGCTGTAGTAATCTATACGTTTACGGTTGTTGTTTTCAGTGTCCTGCTGGGCTATATTACCAATGCTTTGCTGTTGCCGGGCTTTACGCCGGTTTTTGATTTAAGCCATGCCCAGAACAGTATCGCCTTAGCCAATAAAATGTCCTTGGCAGTTCCTGCCGGGGTGGAATATATTTGTTCTCTTATTGTCATTGCCATGGGTACTATCGCCTGGTGGCCGGTATGTCGGAAATGGTTTAACAAATGGGTCAGGAGACTGAAGTATGCTTAGGAAGAATAGTTTAGCCTTGCTTTTGCTTTCCCTACTTTTACTTACTTTGCTTTGCCTTACGAGTTGCAGCGGTGGTGAACGCCAGGGAGAAGAAACGCTTATTACCATAGATACTGAGCATGTGCTGTATGCGCATTTCCTGGCTGCCTTTGGAGATAAGAAACCGTTACTCACCGGAGTGAATGATCTTAATAATGATGGGCGGGAAGATTTAGTTGTCATTTATCAGGATACCACTGTTACTAATAAAATGATCGCCATCTGGGAAGAGGGAGGGAGAACGGTTATTTCTGAACCGACACCTGCGCCGGTTGAAAATTACCGGATAGAATGGCGGAATATTGATGACCAGGACCCGATTGAATTAATAATTTCCGGCTCTAAGGGGGTGAATATCGGTTACGCAATTTATCGTTGGCAAAAAGGAGAACTCGTAAATCTCTTTGGAGAAGGTATGGAAGATTGTTGCTAGGTCACGATAACAAATCGAAAGGGAGTAGTTGGAAGATGCTTTGTACAAAAAACAGGGTATATATCTTATTAACTATCTTGATGATGGCCGTACTGGTTTTAACCGGTTGCGGTTCCAAACAAACAGCGCAGCAATCAGAGAACTCGGGAGAAGACCTTGCCGCGCAATTTGCAAAAACTTACAATTTAGCACCTCTAAGTGCTGAAGACGCCAATTATACTATAAACATGGGCTATTATAACTGTGATCATATGACGGCTGCCTGTATCGGCAAAGATGCCGGCATTTATGCAGCCTTGGGGTTAAAGGTAAATTTAACCGGTAACGGTAATGTGCCGGAAGCTATGTCAGCCGGTAAGATGGATGTGGGCTATGCAGGTTGGACCACCACCTTGCGGGCGGTTCCTAAAGGGACACCGCTGTTTATTGCCGCCCAAAACCATACGGGTGGATCGGAATATCTGATCGCCAGCAAGAGCATTAAAACAGCAGAGGATTTAATTGGCAAGAAAGTATCCTTTGGGACTGACCCTGAGACTGAGAGTATCAACTGGGCGGAATGGGCGGATCAACTGAACATACCGGCTGATATTACCAAGTACGAAAACTTTAACATGAGCGACCAGGATGAATATTTTGCGCTCAAAGCCGGTAAGCTGGATGCTTATATTTGTTGTGATCCGTGGGGCTCCATGGCGGAATACGAAGGTACCGGCTGGGTCGTGGTAAGGCAGGATACAATGCGGGATGGGGAACTGGGCACCTGCTGCAAAGTAGCCATGCACACCAAATTTGCCGAAGCCCATCCGGAATTAGCCAAACGCGTTTTGCTGGCGCATACCTTGTCTATTCAATATATGTATGAACACCCCTATAAGGCGGCGGAGATCTTTGCCAAGAATTATAATGTTCCTCTGGAAGTCGCTTTGATGACTTTCTGGAAAAAGACCAACGAAGAAGGGCGCACCATTTCCTGGGACCTGAAGATGGATGAGCTGAAGAACCAATTGGCAGCGATGCGGAAATATAATGTGCAAAGCGATATCAATACTGTGAATGTTGAGGATTATGTCAATACTTCCTATTTTGATGCCTGTGGGGCCAAAGATTTCAATACTTTTATTAAAGAGGAAGTAGACCCGGTATTCCCGTTGGGGATGAGTTTTCAGGAATGGAAGGCCAAAGCTATGCAGGTAGAAAACATTGTGGCCTAAGCTTAAAGCCTAATGGCGGCAGAGAAAGTTTAATAATGAACAAGAAAAGAAGTTGGCTATATGAAGGAATAATCCTGATTATCTGTGTCTCTTTGGTGCTGAGCATTATGCTTAGCTCCCGGTCGGAAATGCCTGGCCTGCGGATTGCTTGCAATGATGACGCGGCCGGATTGCTGATTAAATACTTGGCGGGAGGGGACAGCGCAGCTCTGGATGTTGTCAATATGAGTTACCAACAATTGCTGGATTGCTGCAGCAGCCAAACGGAGCTGGCTCTTGCAGCGGGCAATTTTGACATGGCGGTGCTTTGTCCGGATGGTGCTGAAAAATTGCTTGCCGGTGGGCAGCCCTATCAGATTTTAGGTGCGGTGGCGGTTAACGCCATGGTTTTAGTTACTAATCAGGATGCTGTACCGCGCACAGTCGGCTATATGAATGCGCGGGAAATCCAAAAGGAATTAGTGTGGTCTAATTATCACAGCAGTATTGAAATGAAACCTATGCTTCCTGCGGGTTTGCCTTATGCCTTGGAAAGGAAGGTGGTGGAAGGGATAGTATTAGATATTTTGGGTGCATTAAAAATTGGTGGCTATCGAACGCCTTTATTTTCTGAGTATCCGACCTCCGTGTTGGTAGTTCATCAGGATTTGTGCGACAGTCCTGAATTGACAAGCTTTATTAAGGCCTACAATCAGGCGGTAGGAGAACTGAACAATCCGGAGATCTTGATGCCGGAATTAGCGAAAAATTTAGCAATCGAGAGAGGCAATAACGAGGTAAAAGTATGGAAAGAGATGGGAGTACAGTTCCAAACAATAAAACTGCCAAGCTAACCCTAGGGGACATTTTGGATAAGTATCGGGGCACTTGTTATACCCTTATTATTGTCGCGATCCTGTTAATTGTCTGGCATTTTGCCGCCAATCGGATCCAGAACACCTTGCTGCTGCCCTATTTCCAGGAAACCGCCAAAGAATTCATTACGGCCTGGGTGGACCCCAAAATAATGTCCAATTTGGCGTTGACTCTTAAAAGGGTATTTACAGGTGTGATATATGCTTTTCTGATTGGTATCCCGATTGGGCTTCTGATGGGGTATTCGCAAACGGCAATGCAGGCGATTTCCCCGGTGATAAATTCCGTGCGTCAGGTCCCGATCATGGCCTGGGTACCCCTATCGATCATCTGGTTTGGCCTGGGCGACGGCCCCACCGTTTTTTTGATCACGATGAGTGCTATTTTTCCGCTAATCATTAACACGATTGCCGGAGTGCAGGGGATTGATCCCAGCTATTATAATGCGGCGCGCAGTATGGGGGCTTCATTGCCCAATATTATCCGCGATATTGTGGTGCCGGGCGCCTTACCCAGTATTTTAACCGGCTGTCGCCTGGCTATGGGATTTGGTTGGATGTCAGTTATTTGTGCGGAATTTATCGCCACCAGCGCCGGTTTTGGCTTTTTAATGGTGGAAGCCCAGGTGCGTCTGGAAACGGCACAACTTTACGCCTTGATGTTTATGTCCGGTTTAGTAGGTTTTGTGATTGATAAAGGTTTTCTAATTATAGAGAAAAAATTAACGGCTTGGAGATTTAAAGATGGCTTTGCTGGAAGTTAGAGGTATTACCAAGATATTTAATAAGAAGAAAAAATCTGCTCACATAGTATTGGAAGATGTATCCTTCACAGTTGAACGGGGGCAGTATGTTTCCCTGTTAGGACCTTCCGGGTGCGGTAAAACTACCCTCTTAACCATCCTGGGCGGATTTATAATTCCCGAGGCGGGTGAGATAGTTTTGGCCGGTCATCACGTGGATAAACCCGGACCGGACCGCGGTTTTGTTTTCCAAAACTATGCTCTTTTCCCCTGGATGACCGTGAAAGAAAATATCCTGTATTCTCTGCAAGTGAAAAAATTCAGTAAACTTAAGCAGCAGGAGCGCTTACAGGAATTGCTGGAAATATCTCATTTACACGGCAGCGAAAATAAATATCCCATCCAGCTTTCCGGGGGTATGCAGCAAAGGGTAGCGGTAGTGAGGGCCTTAGCCGGCCGCCCGGAAATTCTGCTCCTGGACGAACCGCTGGGAGCGATTGATTTTCAGATGCGGGAGCTATTGCAGGAAGAACTGGCCGCTTTAGTTCAAGGAGCCAAAACTACGGTAGTGATGGTAACCCACGATGTTAATGAATCGGTTTATCTGAGCGACAGGGTAATAGTCATGTCCGCGTTTAAAGGACAGATCGTACAGGATGTCTATATTGATCTGGCCCGTCCTCGTGACCGGCAAAGTGAAGGCTTTAAAGCGTATGTTTCCGATTTAACGGTATTAGTGCGGGAGGCTTTTCATCAAAAACCGGTTGATCTGGAATCCCTACAGGGTTATGCACAAAAAGTGGTTAACAGTCAGACCGGTTTTACCGATGCGTATAACAGAATCATCGGCAGATATACAAATGTTAATCGTGGCAGGGTTGCCAAAAATAGAAATTAAGGTGAAAGAAAGGAATGTTAAAAAATGAGAGTAGCCTATATTTTTTCCACTAATAATGCACAAAGGATTCTGGACAAAATGATTATTCCTCAAATACTGGAAGAACGTCACGGGGTGGAAGTGGCCGGGATGATGTTTTTCTTTGACAACACCTTTCTGCTGACTAAAGGCAGCAGTACCGGAGATAAACTCCAGGAAATTCATGAAAAATTCGGTACTGTTTTAATGGGGTGTGACATGTGCACCATTGAAAGGGGCATAGATGACAAACTGGTGGATGGTGCAGCTATCGGCTGTTTCCCCAATCTTTACGCTGTTTTAGGCGGTGCCAATATCGATCAGGTGATCACTTTGTAACCAGTATGCTCGAATTAGTGTAGTGATAATGGCTACAAGCCTTGTAGGCCCTGGATTATTACCTCGTTACTTAACAATTCCAATTACCATGGTGATTTCTTTGGGCGTGCAGATAATTTTCTTGATCTTTCTATGCGATGTCGTTTATTGCATGTCCTTAATTATATTTACAGGGGGGAGAAAGTCTGAAAGAATTTTCATGAAGAAATACTTTCATGACGTTATGTGCCTCAAGAAAGGAATGTTTATAAATATGACGACAGAGGAATTATTAAGTGAATTTAGTGACTTGCGCGAACAAAATGTTATGGCAATAAAAGATGCCAAAGAAAATGGTCTCAAGATTGCAGGCATGTACTGCTTATACTCACCAACTGAAATAGTAATTGCTGCTGGTGCCGTGCCTGTTCCTTTATGCGGCACGAGGCAAGAGCCGATCCCGGAGGCGGAAAAAGTACTTCCCCGGAATTTGTGTCCCCTTATTAAATCGAGCTATGGGTTTGCAGCAAGCGATACCTGTCCATACTTCCATTTTTCGGATATTCTCATTGCGGAGACGACCTGTGACGGTAAGAAAAAAATGTACGAACTGATCAGCCAACTTAAGCCTCTTCATTTACTCCAGCTGCCGCAAAAGCAGGATGATGAAGGCGCGATTGAGTACTGGTACAACGAAGTCCGAAAAATGAAGGAACGGCTGGAAGATGAGTTTGCAATAACCATTACAGATCAGGATTTAAAAGAGGCGATTAAACTTACCAATGAAGAACGGAACTCTTTAAAAAATTTGCAGGATATATGCAAGCTAAAACCCTCGCCTCTTAGTGGCATGGATTTACTGATGGTACTTTTCATGCGGGGGTTTTGTAGTGACAAAAAAGAAGCTATCCAGAAGGTCTACTCTTTGGTATCCGAACTGAAAGTTCAGGCTGCGCAGGGGATAACTCCTTTCACAGAAAAAACGCCAAGAATATTGCTGACAGGGGTTCCGGTAGGAATGGGCTCCCATAAGGTCGTGCAACTTATTGAAGAGTGTGGCGGAAATGTGGTCTGCTTTGAAAGCTGCGGCGGGTATAAAGCCGTCTATGATCTAGTTGACGAGGACAAAGAACCCATACTGGCCATAGCCGAAAAATACCTCAGAGTGCCGTGTTCCTGCATGTCCCCAAACCCCGGAAGATTTGAACTTTTGGCCAGGATGATAGACGAGTTTAAAGTGGACGGTGTAGTTGATCTGACCTGGCAGGCTTGTCACACTTTTAACGTAGAGTCTTATAACGTTAAAAAATTCGTCCAGGAAAAGAAACAGCTACCGTTTATCCAAATTGAGACTGATTATTCAGAGTCTGATGCAGAACAACTGAAGGTAAGGATCGAAGCATTTCTTGAGATGCTAAGCTAAGCGAAAAAGAAAGCGGATGTTTTATGCGCGGTGTTTTAAAAAGTGAAGGAACTACAAGTAAACTAAGGCTATTGAACGGATCAATCAGTGATGTTTACAAACAATCATCGGGAGGGGAATGTGGTGATAACAGCGGGGATTGATGTTGGTTCCACTGCAACAAAGGCCGTAATTTTTGATGGTTCGATTCTCGGTTTGGCGCTTATCCCAACCGGCTGGAACCCGAAAGAAGCTGGCAGGCGCGTATTTGAAGAAGCGCTGCATAATGCCGGGCTAAAGGAACGGGATGTCAGCCGGATAATCGGCACGGGCTATGGGCGTATATCCCTTCCTTTTGCAGACAAAAAGGTTACGGAGATCACTTGTCATGCCAAGGGGGCAAAATTTCTCTTCCCTCAAACCAAAACTGTGATAGATATCGGGGGCCAGGATAGTAAAGTGATCTCGGTAGCTGATGATGGCTCGGTAGCCGATTTTGTGATGAATGATAAGTGTGCCGCAGGTACAGGACGTTTCCTTCAGGTGATGACGGGAATATTAGACATTTCCTTGGATGAATTAGGGCAAATGGCGATTAATGCCAAACCGGTAAGTATTAACAGTATGTGTACGGTTTTTGCCGAATCGGAAATTATTGGCTTGCTTGCCCAAGGAGTGGCCAAGGAAGCCATAGCCGCAGGAATTGTTAATACTATTGCAAATAAACTGGTAAGTTTAACTTTCAGGATATCATGCAATAGTGAAGTTACTTTTTCCGGTGGGGTGGCAAATAATGCGGAAATTTGCCGCATGCTTTCCACTGCCCTGGGAGTTAAATTTAATGTCCCGAGTCAACCTCAGATTGTAGGAGCCCTTGGGGCAGCTATAATTGCCTATCATCAATGATTTTAATTATTTGAGCTTTTACTCCACTTTCTATTAATTGCACTAACAGCAATTTTCTCCTGGCGATTAATGCTCGAGTCGAGGAAGACAGGATAAGCTTTCTTCATTCCAAGGGGTGAAACACCGCCCCGGATATAACTTGTTAGAGGTTGGACTTCCTTAAGGGGGACAACCTCTACTTTTTTAGGGGTTGTACCAGCGAAGCTGTCACCACCCGCAAGCGCATGGATAATAATGGCACATTCGTTAACGCCATGACTAAAGTGATTGGATAATATATTAGGGAAACTAGCGAGTTCCCTTAAAGTACTAAAAACTAATGCTTAACTTCGTTGCTAATAACGATACAGCAGGCTTGTCCATGTCCATCACCTGATAATACGGAATTGTGTGGGTCTATACTGAACTGACTTACAACTACGAAGAGAAAGAATCAGTGAATTGTAATCTATGAATTGTAAACTATGAAAAATTATGTATAATATTATTATCTAAAGTTTTACACCCCTTTAAATCCCTGTTACATTCTTTTCAATAAGCGCATCTTTGATCTCAGCAAACAAGCCATC
>JBMNTM010000003.1:0-29385 GCA_050945735.1 Desulfosporosinus sp. | reverse complement strand
CAATTGTTCTCCAGTCCTTCCTAAGATAAGAGAATCTTTAATACCAGGTCATTCTGATCACCTTATTTAAGCTTTTTGTCCATGGATTTCTTTTGTATCAAGATTAATTTGCTGGTTTTTATTATTGACAAAGATTACTTTCGGCTTATATAGACGAGCTGCTTCATCGCTTAACAATGCATACGAAATGATTATGATGTTGTCACCAACTTGTACTTGACGGGCAGCTGCGCCATTAAGGCAAATTACGCCTGAGTTCCGCTCTCCGGGAATAACATAAGTTTCAATCCTTGCTCCATTGTTGTTGTTCACAACCTGAACCTTCTCATTCGGCAAAATATCTGCTGCTTCCATTAGCATAGTGTCAATCGTAATACTTCCTACATATTGAAGATTAGCCTCAGTTACTGTCGCTTTATGAATTTTAGATTTCATCATTATTCTATACATGAGGATCAACCTCCTCCACTATGTTATCAATCAATCTCGTTGAGCCAAACTTAACCGCCAAAGCTATTACAACCGGGCACTCTATAACGGTTACTTCGGACAAATCCCTCGCATCACGGACTTCCACATAATCAATGACACCATGACATTCCCGGGAAATTTTCTCTCGTAACTGCCTTTCAATTTCCCGTGCGGATCGTTCTCCTGCTCGCATCCAATTTTTCACCTCTTTAAGACTCTGGGATAATACCTTAGCTTCTTTTCGTTGTTCCTCTGTCAAATAGATATTACGCGAGCTTAAGGCCAGCCCATCTTCTTCACGGACAATGGGGACAGAACAAATCTTGATTGGTAGATTCAGATCACTCACCATGCGCTGGATAACCAAATATTGTTGATAATCTTTCTGCCCAAAATAAGCAATATCGGGTTGAACAATATTAAACAACTTATTTACAACAGTTACCACCCCCCTAAAATGTCCGGGACGCTTTGCTCCGCATAGTACTGCATCCAGCTGGCTTACATCGACATAGGTGACCATCGGGCGAGGATACATTTCCTCGGTAGTCGGATGAAAAAGTACATCAACCCCTGCTTCTTCCGCCAACTTGGCGTCTCGCTCCAAATCCCTTGGGTATCTGGCATAGTCTTCATTAGGGCCAAATTGTAAGGGATTGACGAAAATGCTCATCACAACGCAGACACCATCTTGTTTTGCATGTTCTACTAATGACAGATGTCCCTTATGTAAATAACCCATGGTTGGAACAAGGGCAATAACCCGTCCACGTTTTTTTTCCTGAGCAATTATTTCACGCAATTCAAGAATATACGCAGTTTTCTTCAATATCAATCTCTACCTTTCAAAGTGGTTTTAAGTACCTGGATTTACGAGTAATGATTTCAACAGGTTTAATGTCTCCTGAGGATAGCTTGATCCCTGCTGTATCTTTTTGTTTTTTCCAAGTTCTAACGCTATTAACCCTAATTCCTGATAAATTTTCAAAAATTTTAGCGGCATGTGAGCTAAATGGTCTTGTACTACTTGAGCATCCCCGCGTGCGATTGGCCCGGTCAATGCTTGTGGTAGTCCTGCTTTTTCCAAATTATAAAGCGTCCCTCTCATTAGTGGTAACACAGAAGCCAAAGCTTCCTCTGCTTGAATGCCTGCTTTGATAAAAAGTTCAACAGCAATTGAGGCAAGAACCACCAAATAATTAGAGGTAATAACTGCACCTGCGTGATAAAGTGTTTTTTCTTCCGTGGAGATGTGATGTGGAATTCCGCCTAGATCTTTAACAATCCGCTCGCCGAGTTCCTCGTTATCACCTTCGATCCCAAAATGTGTCCCCGAAAGGATAGTCAAGGCCTCCTCCACACTGGCAAATGCTTGAAGAGGATGTAATGAAAGACAATGTACCGGTAAGTTCTCCTCGCCACGTAAAACATTCGAAGGAAGTGAGCCAGAACAGTGAATCCACACTTGTCCCGGTTTTATGAGAGCATTTTTTCTTAAGTTTTCTGCAACCACTCGAACCATACTATCCTGTGTAGTAATAAACAAAATGTCGGCAATGGGAACAAGCTCTTCTAAGGGAAGATGGTCAATCTTTAAATAACTGCGAAACCTCTCATACGAGAAACTACTTCGAGTGCTTACCCCTATACATTCATGCCCCGCTTCTTCTAATCGGACTGCCAGGGCTGTACCTACGATTCCAGCTCCAATAATTCCAAATTTCATTTGAACCCCCCAAATGTGCTTGCTTGTCCACTTTGCAAAAAAAACGCCTTCACTGAGAGTGAAGGCGTTAATAATTAAACCTCCGTCTCGGTCATTTTAGATCCAAGCGGTTATAAAAATTATTAGATAGTTTTTATATAAAATCACTCATCTGCCCAAAACAGTACAACTCCTTCGATATTGTCTGCTTTTAGGTTTTTTACTTCGTTCTTAAAATACAAGGGTATGCACTTCGCCTTCTCCAGATACCTCAGTGATGGATCTTCCTGATGGTAGCACAAGTTCCGGTGCGATCTCTCTCAAGGGAGTGAGTACAAAAGCCCGTTCTTCTAGATAAGGGTGCGGCAAGATTAATTCTTCAGATTTACTAACTATATTATCATAAATAAGGACGTCAATGTCAATAGTTCGAGGCCCCCAATGTACACCATGTTTTCGTCCAAGTCGACGTTCAATTTCCTGACAAAAGCGAAGAAGTTCCAAGGGCTCAAGTGATGTTTCAACCTCTATCACCTGGTTTAAATACAAGGGCTGATCCTTTAAACCCCAAGGCTCTGTTTCATAAATATGTGAAGCAGCCTTAATTTCAATTAAAGGGCCCGCCAAGGCAGAGACTGCCTCACGCAAATAATGTGACCTGTCTCCTGAATTACTTCCCAACCCTAAGTACGCTCTCATACCCTCTCTCCCCCCCGCCAAATCTCAACCGAAATATCACGTAAAATTCCTGGAATCGGGGCTTGAGGTTTATGCACTTCAACCCGTACAGTTGTACAGGAAAATTGTCCCAATACACGTTGCGCGATCTGTTCTGCCAAATGTTCCAACAATTGATGTCTTTTCCCGGTAACACATGCCTTTATTGTTTGATACACCTCTCCATAGTGAATGGTATCCTCTATTTGGTCTGAAGATCCTGCCTTGCGCAGATCAAAAAAAATGTCGATATCGATTATAAATTTCTGTCCTAAAACTTTTTCTTCCGGTAAGGCCCCATGATAAGCATAAAATTCCAGTCCACGCAGATGAATAACATCAAGCCCCAACATAGTGAACTCCCCTCTGCTCCCGCACAATGGCATCGGCCATTTGTACGGCCCTACGATTTGCTACAACATCGTGAACTCTTATGATATCAACGCCCGCAACAACCCCGAGAACGCTCGTTGCCAGAGTCCCTTCCAAACGCTCACTTACCACCTGGTTTAATGTATTTCCAATCAGAGATTTACGGGAAGTTCCCAGTAATACCGGATGGCCAAGTATTTTAAATTCTGCCAGGCGAGCCATAATTTCAAGATTCTGCTCTGTAGTTTTCCCGAATCCAATGCCCGGGTCAATGATGATTTGATCTCCGGATAAACCACGGCTCTCTGCTAATTCAATGCCTCTCCATAAAAAGTTTAAGATATCCCCCATGAGGTGATCATAGGTTGCACCTTCTTGATTATGCATTATTATTACCGGAACCTGGTATTCTCCAACCACCCTGGCCATATCTGAGTCTTTTTGTAACCCCCAGATATCATTAATTATATGCGCTCCCGCTTCAAGTGCTTTAGCAGCAACGCTTGCCTTACTAGTATCGATCGAAATCGGAATCGAAACTTGCTCTGAAAGGGTC
Source organism: Desulfosporosinus sp. (assembly GCA_050945735.1). Lineage (GTDB taxonomy): Bacteria > Bacillota > Desulfitobacteriia > Desulfitobacteriales > Desulfitobacteriaceae > Desulfosporosinus. The sequence goes on along the minus strand of JBMNTM010000003.1, from coordinate 25,564 downwards.
TTGATTACCGGTTCCAGGCGTCGCCATTCTTCCTCGGCACTCACAGCCTTATGCAGCGGGCGCGTTGATTCAGCCCCAAGGTCTAAAATATCTGCGCCTTCTTCAATCATCCGTTTAGCTTGCTTAACGGCACTTTCAATATCATAGTACTTACCCCCGTCAAAGAACGAATCCGGTGTGATATTCAAAATTCCCATGACTAAGGTGCGTTCCCCTAGCTTTAGTTCCCTATTCCCACATTTCAAGATTCGTGTCCCTTTGGGTTCCAGTGTGGCAAGTAACCGTTGTAGGTCGTGCCCTATCTTCTTAAGCCCGAACGGTTGAGCCAATACTTTTTTTGCCAGTAACTCAAGTTGTCGTATTGTACCAAGCAACATGACATCAGTGGCATCGATTTTATTATCAATCACATTTCGATGTACCGCTGCATCGCCGCCTACTGATAACATCTCTTGTTTTAAAATATGGGCTACCCGTAACGGTACTTGTTCTAATTTAATCCCACGCCCTATAGCTTTACCGGCCATATGCGCAACTCCTCTGGGATCGGACCCAATTTGAGTCAAAGCCCTTTTAGCTTCTTCCAAATTATTAAGAGTAACCCAACGGATACCATACGCTAGCATTGTTTTCCCACCTTAATACATGACCTGATTCATAGCCTTATTATGCTTATAACATTGGGCTTGAACGGAACACTGGCGACAATCTCTTGCCCAATCATCAGCTAAAGCCAATGCCGCTCCCAGTAAGGTCAAATTATCCTCATGATGCCGACGATGTTCACGGATTCCTTTTATAATCACTTGAATTTCGTCCGAACGAAAATTGCATGCTTCAAGTAAGGGGAGAGCCAAGCGTGCACTTGCCTCTGCGTGATCTTCACCGGTTTGATATTCTACCCACCGTCCGATATCATGAAGTAAAGCAGCTGCATATACGCTCTCTTTGCTGATAGACAATTCTTCTTTTTCCAGTAAATATGCATAAGCAATCTGAGCGACATTTAAGCCATGCTCAAAGCCATGCTTACAAAAAAGACGATCCCTTTCCATCTCGTCGATCTTTTCAATATAACTTATATAGTCCTCAAGTTGTAATAATTGGTTAACTCGCGCCATTGAATGTAAAATATTTTCCACTCCCCACAATTTATGGAATCAACGGTTTTGCCAGCTTAAATAAATACGCCCCCTTGTAAGATGGGATACGCAATGTTTTTCTGGTAATGTTCACCGTCAGACCATCTAGTTTTAAGCCAGGGGCTTCCAATTTGGAAAAATAATCCACAAGGGTATCTTGATTTCCGATGGCATTCAGTTCATAAGGAATTCCCTCCGCACAGTTAATGGGCGCTTTGTTCACTAAAATGGACGAGCCACTCAAGACAATGTCTGTCGAACCGACGATCCGTTGGCCGTTTATGCTGATTGCCTCAGCACCGGCAAACTTCAATGTATTGATCATCCTGGCTATGTCCTCCGTTCGGAGCGAAAAACCATTGCGGTCATCAATGGTTATCTGAATCCCCGGGCCCTCCACTGCTTGCGTCCCATCCAGCATTTTCAGTTGTGAAAGCTGCGCAAGTAGTTGCGGATCCGTCCCTACTATTTTCCGTGCTGCATCTAATTTTTCCAATAAAATACGGTGTTCATTTTGAAGTTTGGCATTTTGTGCCTGTGAATATGAAAGCACCGCTTTTGCTTGGTTCATCCGCTCTGCACTAATTAGTTCTGCTGCCGAGACATTTTTTTGGGTTTGTACCTGCAAAGATATCAGAAAACCGAGGGCAATCGCCACCAGGGTGACCGGTAGGGCTAAGGTCCTTTTCCAGTGCTGCATTATATTCCCTCCTTAACGGGTCTAGCATATTGATATTCTCTAAATTTACCTGCCGGAATTATGATACTTTCCAAGACTTCCAGTTTACGGATAATTCCATATTGTTCTTGAAAATCACCGAGTTTATGCCAGCCATAAAAATTTAATGCAGATAACAAAAAATTTGAATCACCTATAGCATCAATCACATAAGGAGGCATCTGAGGACTCCCATTAATTTGGATAGTGGATCCGGAACAAAACACTTCCGTATTTGTCGACACACGCTGGCCATTTACAGCGATTGCTTCCGCGCCACCATTCCAAAGGGCGTTAAAGATTTCGCGAATATATTGTTCATGAATGAAGTAATTATTTGGGTCATCTTCTCCAATATCAACACGCTTTGAATCATCAAGTGTAATCCGCACACCGGGACCGGTAACTGTAATCAATCCGGCATTCATTTGTGCTTCTTGAAGTTGCTGGTTTGCTAATACCGATGCACTTTGCCCTTCAGCATATTTATTCAATTCAAGTTGGATCTTTTCATTTTCGGCTATAAGCAGTTGATTCTCCTGTGCAGATTGAATTAGACTTGGCACTGCCGTTTCCTGACGCGTCACCTGACTGCCGTCAACCCCTTGAGTTTTGAGCAAAATAATAAAAAGAAAGCCAATTAACATTGAAGCTAAGCCAAGTAAAAAGCGTTCTGTTTTCTCCAACTGCATATATTACACCTCTTATACAATCAGTTTAGCAAAAGAGCACCCCTCGGGGTGCCCCATATAAATCCAATATAAAGGATCCTACTTCGACAAGTGGGAGTGGTCCCCCATACTCTGCTTTGATTTTAACTTTAGTTAAATGAGTTTACTCACTCAACCATTCATCCCCTGCTTTTGGATAGTTAATAAGTTCTTCCGGTTTGAAATAAAGCGCAATCTCACGTTTCGCACTTGTCACAGAATCTGCGCCATGAATAATATTACGGCTGACATCCATTCCATACATCCCTCGGATCGACCCGGGGCTTGCCTCCACTGGTTTTGTTGATCCCATTAGCTGGCGGGCTAACGCCACTGCGTTTTTCCCTTGCCATACCATTGCAACGACCGGTGAAGACATGATATAAGCTACCGTTGGCTCAAAGAAATCCTTACCACGATGTTCCGCATAATGCTCTTCAGCCAAAGTGCGATCTACTTGCATTAACTTCATTCCGGCAAGCTTCAAACCTTTTTTCTCAAAACGTGCGATAATTTCTCCAACCAACCCGCGTTGAACCGCATCCGGTTTCAGCATAATAAATGTTTTTTCCATTTTTAACTCTCCTTCTATCCACATATCTTGCTAATGATTCTAATACTTTACTTATCCGGCAAAATTTCCAAGTTTTTATTTAGACTTATCGAGCCTTCAGCACGATTTCCGGCGTTAGCCGTATCATCAGATTCAGCCATGATTGCATCAAAGCTGGTGACATCAAGTGTTTCTTTTTCCATCAGCGCTTTGGCAATAGCATGTAATTTTTTAATATTTTCTTTAATTAATTTTTCAGCTTTTAAATAACAGTCGTCAATAATATTGCGAGCCTCTTTGTCAATTTCATAAGCAACAGTATCACTATAACTACGGTCACGCGAGATATCCCGACCAAGAAAGACTTGTTCTTCTTTGTGACCAAACGTAAGCGGGCCAAGTTCGGACATTCCTAACTCAGTTATCATTTTACGCACTATTCCAGTAGCTCGTTCAAGGTCATTTGAAGCGCCTGTACTGATTTCTTTAAGCACTAAAGCCTCAGCTACCCGACCGCCAAGCAACATGGTCACTTGGTCCAACAGTTGAGATTTAGTCATATAATTACGATCCTCTTTTGGAAGAAGAAGCGTATATCCCCCAGCTCTTCCACGCGGGATAATCGAAACTTTGTGTAAGGGATCTGTATGAGGGAGGAGGTGTCCAAGTAATGCATGCCCTGCTTCATGATAAGAAACAAGTTTCTTTTCGAAAGGGCTTATTACCCGGCTCTTCTTCTCCGGTCCCGCAATTACACGTTCGATGGAATCCTCCATTGTTTGCTGTCTAATTTGAGTATCACCACGACGCGCAGAGAGCAGTGCCGCTTCGTTAACCAGGTTAGCTAAGTCTGCGCCGGTAAAACCAGGGGTACGTCGAGCAAGCACTTCAAGATCAACATCTGCTGCTAACGGTTTGCCTTTTGTATGGACTTTAAGAATATCTTCGCGTCCTTTAACATCCGGAACATCGACAATTATTTGTCTGTCAAAACGGCCTGGGCGTAAAAGAGCCGGGTCAAGGACATCCGGCCTGTTTGTAGCCGCGATAATTATTACTCCCTCATTACCGCTAAATCCATCCATCTCCACAAGAAGTTGATTGAGAGTTTGTTCCCGTTCATCATGTCCGCCGCCTAAGCCTGCTCCCCGTTGGCGTCCAACCGCATCGATTTCATCGATAAACACGATGCAAGGAGCACTTTTCTTGGCTTGTTCAAATAAATCGCGAACCCGAGAAGCTCCAACCCCAACAAACATTTCGACAAAATCAGAACCGCCAATGCTAAAAAATGGCACACCTGCTTCACCAGATACAGCGCGGGCAAGTAAAGTTTTGCCTGTTCCCGGAGGTCCAAAAAGAAGAACCCCAGTTGGTATCTTCGCCCCCAATTCATTAAACTTCTTAGGATACTTTAAAAATTCAACTACTTCCTGAAGCTCCTCTTTGACCTCATCAGCACCGGCAACATCAGCAAAAGTTACCTTTTTCTTATCTTCTCCGACAAGTCGCGCTTTGCTTTTCCCAAACTGCATCACCCGATTACCGCCGCCCTGGCTTTGCTGCATTATAAAGAAAAACAACAAAAGCATGAGGAGTATAGGAAACATTGTGGAAAGTAATCCAACCCACCATTGAGGTTCCGGAGGCTCTTCGACAAGGTAAGGAAGACCGTGGGCATATAAATCAGCCGTAAGTTGTGGATCCGAAGCGGGCCCAACTACTACGTACTTTTTGTCATCTTTCATCGTAACAGTATACGTAATGGTATTATCATCAATAACAGCCTTGACATCTTTAACCTGTTCCTCAATCACTGCTCTTTTAAAAGCATTGTAATCCATTTCTACCTCTTTACTAACAGGAGGGGTCGACCATTTTAAAATTACAATCGCTATGAGAATTATTAATAAATATATTGCAGCATTTTTAAAAAATTTCAAACATGGTCCTCCTCTCTAGTGTGTAAACAATTCCACACATTATACCATGCAGTATTAGTTTTTACAATGAATCCAAATAAGAACTATAAAATCGTGCAGACTGTGATTTGAGAATACAATAAACCCTTTCACAGTTTCGTTTAGGTCGACACAGGCCGCTTTGACGAACACCGGGAATCCAAAGCACTTCTGCCCCAGAGGCAATCAGCGGCAGTCTAAGCCTATGCTTTACTGAAATATTTTTCTCTTGAAAAATTTTTTTTAAACTTTTATGACCAACACCCTTAAACCACATTCTGTCTCCCTGCCGCCGGGTACGACACACCAAGGGGTCTGCAAACCTGCTCAAAAGATCACGGCTAAAAACCGCTACCTTGATATCGTGGCTAGCTAATCCGTTTACTGAAGGAAGACTCCATTCTTCCAACAAGCCAATAATTAACTTTATGCCCGGAATCTCAGACCAACGCCCAATTTCCAAAGCAATTTCCGGAAAAGCCGGATTGGAAATCGGTTTGCCCTGTCTATTTACTCCCTCGCCAGCCTTCCCTAAATGGTTAATATTACGGATAAACCAAATCCCCTCATCTGAAATTTTAACTGTCAGACCAGGCAAATCCTGCTTCCAACCTGGTTTTCCCTTCGAACCCATGATTCTAATAACATAAGCAAACCCTAACCCTCTGGGCTCTAGGGTAACCAACATTGCCGCTTTACGCATCAAGCGGGAAAGAATCGCCGGAGGCTCATTAAATACCGCGCGACTTAAGCAAATCATCCCAACAGGTTCATTAATACTATTTATATGGTATTGTTTCCATGCCGTCTCCACTTGCTGCGTCAAATATTCTTCATCCCAGCGCAGAATTTCTCCCGTACGCCCCAGTACTTCTTGAATTCTAGGATTGTAAACCTTCTCCAAGTGAGGTAATAACTCCAGGCGGATTCGGTTACGATCATAAACTGACTCTTCATTTGAACGATCAATTGCATATGGTAAAGCTTCTCGCGCACAGTAATTCAAGACATCAACTTTCTTAAACATCAATAATGGTCGAATAATCCGCCCTTTAGCTGGATATATTCCGGCTAATCCAGCCGTCCCGCTCCCTCTAAGCAACCGATAAAGAATCGTCTCCGCTTGGTCCCCAAGATGATGGGCTGTCGCAAGTAGGGTGCAACCCTCCTTGTCCATATCTTCTTTCCAACGGGCATAACGCCATACTCTTGCCGCCTCTTGGAAGGATTGACCCACAGATTTGGCATATTCTTTTGCATCAAAACGATGCACAATGCAGGGGATTTCCCACTTTGCTGCCATATCCTGAACCAAGTGTAATTCATTATCTGATTCTTTTCGCACCCCGTGATGAACATGAGTTAATACTAAGGAAATCCCTTTTACCCGCTCTTCTCGAACATATCGCCAAAGAATATGACTTAAAGCCATAGAGTCCGGCCCCCCAGATACTGCGACCAAAACTTTAGCGTTTGGGGGAATCAATTGAGGCAATACGTGTGTGCGCAATTTATCGTATATATCCATCGCCCCCTTTCCAAAGCAAACGCAAAGGAACTGTCGCTCTTGCAATTCCAACATTTACAACCTTAGCATTCTCTCAACCAAACACAACTCATGACCTTAACGCAATTATAACTTATAAATTAAAGTATAACCTATTTAAATTTTTACATTAAGTACTCAGAATTACCCTACGAAATTTTCCTGTAAATAATTCAGTAAATTTACATCATCTTTGCAACGAGAAAAGAAAAGGCCCTGCTCAGGGCCATAAAATCTTTTGTCGAAATACTATAGGATAATTCATAAATGTCCCATCTTGCTCTAGAACAAGCCACAAACTTTACCGGTTTTGGTATCCACGTCAATTCTTCTATAGGCAGGATCGGAGCATGTCCCAGGCATTAATGTGATTGTACCAGCCATAGGACAAAGGAATTTTGCTCCGCCATATACTAAGATATCATGAATTGGTAATCTCCAACCCTTCGGTACTCCTTTTAACGCCGGATCATGTGATAAGCTCAAATGGGTTTTAACCATCATTGTGGAGAAATCTGCATAATGCGAATCTCCTTCAAAGCGCTTAGCTTTAGCTTCCGCTTTCGGATACCAATCCACACCGTCTGCACCATAAACCTCTTTAGCGATAAGTTCAACCCGTTGCCGAAGAGGCATCTCCAACGGATAGAGGAATTTAAACTCTACAGGTTCTTTACAAGCATCAATAACGGCATCCGCTAATTCCAAAGCACCATCCCCACCTTTAAGCCAATGATTAGAGTGGGCACAACGGGCTCCTGCTGCATGAACAATATTCTTAACCAAGTTAATTTCTGCTTTAGTATCCGTGCAGAAGCCATTAATACATACAACCGGTATTATGCCTGATTTCTTTACAACATTGAGATGGTGAAGAAGGTTAGCACATCCTTTTTCTACAAGTTCAAGATTTTCTTTAACGTACTCTTCTGGAAGCGGATACCCAGATACAACAGCCGGCCCACCCCCATGCATTTTCAAAGCTCTGATTGTTGCCACCAGAACAGAAACACTCGGTTTTAATTCACCCAAACGGACTTTAACGTTCCAAAACTTTTCAAAACCGATATCAGCCGCAAATCCGCTTTCCGTAACATGATAATCAAACATCTTTAAGCCAAGGCAGTCAGCAATAACTGATGATTGACCAATAGCAATATTGGCAAATGGACCGGCATGAACCATGAGCGGTTGACCTTCTGCAGTATAACAAATCGTTGGATTAATAGTATTTCGCATCCAGGCTGTCATAGCTCCATCCACTTCTAAATCCTTGGTAGTAATTGGCTTACCTTTTTTACTATATGCAACAATAATATTTCCAATCCGCTCTCTTAAATCAGGAAGATCTTTGGCAATTGCCAAAATTGCCATTAACTCTGAACTAGGGGCAATGCCAAATTTTGATTGCATTTGGAAACCATCTTTTTTACCGCCAATACCAATTAGAATATTCCTCAAGCCTTGCGCTGCTAAATCAATAACCCAGCCCATTTCAACATTCTCCGGGTTTATGTCCAAACGTTTCAAGCCCCGTTTACTCAACTCTTCATCCGTATAGTTTGCCTCATGCTGCATCCGGGCATTAAGTGCAACCATACAAAGGTTGTGAGCATTCATAATATCATTGATATCTCCGGTTAATCCCAAAGAAAACTCAGTCATTGGTATCAATAAAGCATTGCCACCACCGGCTGCAGTACCTTTAATATTCATAGTTGGGCCACCAGAAGGTTGGCGTATTGCCCCACCGGGATTCATACCTCTCTTGGCAAGTCCTTCAATCAAACCTATAGTAGTAGTTGTTTTCCCTTCACCTAATGGTGTCGGAGTAATAGCTGTAACTTCAATGTATTTGCCATCCGGCTTATCGTTGAGCCGATTCATTATTTTCAGAAAGTCCACTTTTGGTGTATTTCTGTAAGGAATTAATTCATCTTTTTCGAGTGACAGTTTTTCGATTAATTCATCGATAGTAGGAATTGTTTTTTCGGCCTCCTGGGCAATCTGTCAATCCTTTAGTACAGTAGCATCCCAAGCCATGAAATCCACTCCCTTACTCATTTTGAACTTTTTTCGAAAATCAGACATAAACCCTGTTCGCATCATGCCTAATGCTAACCGCGCTTATCAAAGAGGATATCATGACGCAATAATAGCTGATTCTAATTGATTCGACGAATATTTCTGTTTTCCTCCCAGAAGTATAATTAATCCGATAGCTAACCGCTCTATCACTCATTCCAATAGTTCTTTCGTATAGCCAATATAATTCCGTCATCTTCTAAAACTCCTCCGCTTAAGCGGCGGGCTTCTTGTTCAATAAGGTCAACGATTTCCTGAGATTTATCTACAGTAATTTTCTCCAGAAAATCCTGAATCCAATCCTTACCGTCTTTTAATACGTCCTGAACTCCGTCCGTTAATAAGATCAGCGTTTCTCCATTCTGCATCTCCACATCGATAACAGGTATATCAATCTGGTTTAAGATACCGACCGGAAGGCTTGACGATGCAAAAGATTTCACACCTTCCTGGCTAATCAGATAGGAGGCAGACGCTCCTACTTTTATTAATTTTACGTTAGTAGATTCCAAATCTAAAATTGCCATATCTATTGTGACAAAACTTTCTTCCGGAGACCGCATTACCAAAATGGAATTTAATGCTTGAATCGCGCCTTCCGGGTCAAACCCCGTGGTCAGAAGCTGCTCAAGGAGAGCCAACGCAGTAGCACTCAACTTAGAAGCGTTTTCTCCCACACCCATTCCATCACTTAAAATAAAGGCATGCTGGGTACCGGAGAAAGCAATCGAAGCATAGTTATCCCCACTCATCCCATTTCTGGTTTTCGTAAATGTACTGACACCTACATCAAGAAAGTGACGCCGACGGCGGGCTAAGCTTGATGGCTTTACTACTTCCCAGTTATGCCGTGAATGAAGCTCTTTGGCGAGATTTCCGATGACCTGCGAAACGTTGAGAAACTGACGAGATAAAGCCTCTTGATTGAGGAGCAGACTGTGACGCCAAGCTTCCCGGCTCTTCTCTTGTTCAATAATAAATTGTACACCCAATAACATTTCCTTTAGTCGCCCGCAATGGCGTCTCCATTCAATCGGTAAGGACTGTAATTTGATATCTGTTTGATTCTCTACTAAACCAAAAAGTTCAAATAAAATATGGTAGGTTTTATAAAAATCCCGGTTCCAACAAGCATCCTTGGTAGGACAAGAATGACATACACGTTCAACCAAAACATTCATAAGTTCTGTTACTTCTGGGCGCATCTCGGAAGATTCTGCATCAGCCGCTTGATAACTCAAGGCAATTTGATCAAAGATTTCCGCCAATGCTTTTACTTTGGAAACAGTGGTTTCCACCTCAGGAATCACTTTTGGTTTTAAAAAATCCGTTTTTTGAGTTGCTCCCGGTAACAAAAGAAATAAAAATAAACCAATTGTTGAAGAAATAAGTTGCGTATAAATAACTTCTTGTCTTAGAAAGACTGTTAGCATGAGCATTACAGCAATGAACGCAGTTCCTATTCCTAACTTGCCGAACTGGCGAAATACACCGGTACAAAAACCTGCTAAACCGTAGATTCCTGCATCCATTAAATTATGAGGATTTAGAGTGTTTAACTGAGGCATAAAACCCAGTATTGCGCCTACACCCGCCGATGTCCCTGATCCATAACGTTCCGAAACAAATAAAATAAAAAAACTCGATAAGACCACGGAGAAGTTTACCCCCATAACCAGAACCCCTTGGAGACCACTTATCACGGTGATAAGAATAAAAAGCCAGGCAATTCCTTGTTCACGCTGGAATTCACCTCTCCAAACAGCCTCTTGATGACACATTGCATAGCGAAAAATGATCGCAAATCCTCCCGCAAGTACACATTGAAAACCAATTGCGAAAAAGGCATAAGGATCGGGCTTGGACGGGATTACAGCAAGAGAAGAAACAAAGGCTGTCAGCAATCCGGTCATGGTAAATAAATATATCCCCTCGTGCTTTTTTTTACGAAAAAATGGGATAATTATCGTCAAAGTTACTAATACAGCCACAACTTGTAATGTAAAAAATACGTTACCCAGTGAAATAACACCAAGGAGAATACCGATAATGCCAAATACCGCCCAACTCTCTCCTCCCATAAGCAAGGCTGCCCCGAAAGCAACTCCGAAGGGATGTAAGTCCAAAATACTTCCCCGCGCCAACAGTCCCCCCAATAACATCGAAAAAAAGGCACTTTCAATTGAAACTTTGCTGCGCAGGCCTTGATCCACTTTCAATGTTGCCCATGTTGCCATAAAATCACCCCTCACCCACTTTATGGTAATATTATAGCCTACCGGATTAGCAAAGCTTGTCTAGTAAAGTCACTCGTGCGCAACAACTTTCGACGCGGTTCAAAATTAATCTCTTTATCTTATAATATTAACCCTATGGTTCTATTAAATGTACCGGCATTTTCAGAATTTTTAGGTATCCGCAGTTAAAGGAAATTGCTTTTTGAGAAATAAAAAACCGCCTTCCGGCGGTTATAACCTAAAATCTGCTTGAACCTCTGCCTCCACGTTTAGAGTCTGTTGCACGGCGAAATTCTATTTGACGCTCATCACTATCTTTAATAAACTTAGCCAATTTATCCTCAAAGGACAGAGTCGATGGAACACGACGTTCACGACTCATATTACGAACAGTGGGATTTGCTTGTTTGATTGAGAGTCCAATTTTTCCTTTTTCATCAACATGAATAACCTTTACTTTAACCCGATCTTGTTCCTTTAAATAATCTCGGACGTCCTTAACATAGGCATCCGCGACTTCAGAGATATGTACAAGACCTGTTGCTCTATCCGGTAACTCAATAAATGCCCCAAAGTTCGTGATCCCAGTAACGACTCCTTCAACAATACTGCCAACGTCAATGGCCATACGAAGTAAACTCCTCCTTGTGATGATATCTATAATTTATTTATATTATATGCAACACATTTCACGCCTGTCAAGGTTAAGAGACCAATGTGGCGTACTAATTCTTGGGAGAAATGAGAATTTCACCTTTTTTGACGAGTCCTAATTGCTCCCGGGCTAATTTTTCAATATAGCTTGGAGTGTTTAATTTTACTATTTCATCCTGAAGAAGTTTTTCCTGTTGAAGTAGTGTTACCTTTTCTTGATTCAAAGCAGCTAATCGTCCTTCGACCTGAGAACGGAGTTTCCATATTTGCCATGCAGAGCTTCCGACCATACCAATCAAAAAGCATAAAACTATAACAATTCCGCGACGCATTCGAACACTCGGACGAAAATAGAATTTAGTCTTCTGACGAGCTCTCCTCATCCAGTTCCCCACCCCCTAATCCAAGCTCCCCGCCCGGAATAATACATACAATCTCATAGCCTTTGCTTCTTGCACGGGTTAATAAAGTTGCCACAGAACTTTGACTAAGCCGGAGCTGCTTTGCAATAATTTCAGAAGTTTTACCACTTTCCTTGAGGATCACAACTTGGCGTTCTCGAAAACTAAGTTTTTCCAAACCCCGAATTTCTATATGCAATGTGGTACACCCTTGCTAAAAAGTTATACACAAGTGTGGATAATATTGTGGACAAATTTGCTACATTTGCTTTACATATTATGGACAAATTCGATACAGCTTCATTATAGCTATTTCTTATTCAGTAATCAATCCCCATGTTAACATTCTTAACAATCACCTGTCAGACTTTGGTGGCACCATACTATTCCACCAGCTCTTAAATCTCTTGTTGAAATATCTCCTTAGTTCCAGAATGATAAATTCTCCGATTCGATAGGTAAGCATGCTAAACCATCTCAATATTGCATAAGGCGGCCGCATGATAAAAACGAGCCCACTTATCGGAATCTTTATACCTCTATGGATAAGCCCTAAGAGGTATTTTATTACCCGATAGAATCCAAAATAAAAACGTAAAAAAAAGCGGCTGAATAATCTTAAGTAAAGGAACAAACCCAGCAAGCTGCCCCAAATAATATAAAAACGAAAGGCCAGGGCATTTGCTTTCTCAAAAAAGCAGAAAAGGATAAACAGTGCCACCATGGAAAAGAATAGATCGCCTAGAAAGGTTAAAGCCTGTCCCCAGCCTTGCCAGCGGCGAAAAGAACGATAAAAATCAAATATTATTCCAACGATCACCCCAGCTAAAATTACCCAAAAAAACGTCCCAAAATCTGAGATTGCCCTTCCTCCCTTCTTTTGATAGTGGAGGCTTATCTAACGAAAAATCCGATTCATAAAGCCCTGACGAGAACCACTGCCCGTATTGCGATGATAGATTAACGCACTGACATGCCCTTGAAGATCAACCTTGCTCTCCTCAAGATTCAGTAATTTGATTCCTAACTGTTCCCCTTTGATACTCAATATCCCAAGTTCAGTTTCCAAAACAATTTCCTTTGGATCAAAGGACTGTACTTTGTGTACTCCTGTCAAGGCAATTTGTTCACGATTTTCCATGACAAGGCAATGTCTATTACTACCTTTGTTCGCCATGCCCCATCCCCCTAACTCTTTTTCTTCTTAAACTTTATTCATCTTCAACGTCCTTTAGAAGGGGAAGCAGCTTTTTAGTATTGCCGTTCATTCCATTCATCCAGCATTATCATAAAAGGACAGAGTCCTTAACCTTAGGACTCTGTCTTTCGTTCATCACGAATTACTTCATATAGGGTCTGAGCTTCATTTGCCCTTACGCTGTTCGGAGTGGCCAAGACCTGAACTTCGAGAATACGATTTCTCATCTCCAAGATAATACGGTCACCAATTTTTACTTCTGCCGAGGGTTTTGCTATCCGTCCGTTGATTGCGATCCTTTCCCCGACACAGACATCTTTGGCAACTGTACGTCGTTTAATCAGGCGAGATACTTTTAAGTATTTATCGATGCGCATAATTGTGCTCCCTTTGTAAAATGATCCAAGCTAAATACCTTTGTATCGTTGATCCAATCATATTGTTGATCCAATCATATTGTTTGAATTTAGTTAAACGAGTTAACTTGCATTGTCCTATTCTCAAAGCAATAATACAAAATCAGGCTCCAGCAAAGACCTGGAACCTGATTTTAATAAAATGTCCTTGGTATCATTTTTGGACCGCTTCTTTAAGGGCCTTCCCAGCCTTAAAGCCAGGTACCCTAGCTGCCGGAATAACAATAGCTTCCTTCGTTTGTGGATTTCTTCCCATCCGTTCCGCACGATCTTTTACTTCAAAGGTCCCAAAACCAACCAACTGGACCTTTTCACTTTTTGCCAATGATTGTTCAATTGTAGCGAAAACGGCACTTACAGCCTTTTCGGCATCCTTCTTGGATATGTCAGCCTTCTCCGCAACAGCACTAACTAATTCGGCCTTATTCAAATATAGTCCCTCCTATAATAGCTGTTATTATCATAATTTCTATACTTCGCGATAAATAACCAATCTCCTGCTTTCTTAAATACATTACATTAATTTAATATACTATCTCTTTGGATTTTACTTTTTCCCAAATCATATCCATTTCATTTAAAGATAATTGTTCTAATTCCAGACCGTCTTTGCGAGCTAAGTGTACCATATGCAGAAAACGCCGTTGAAACTTATGTATGGTATCCCTGAGAGCTTCCTCTGCATCAAGCTTTAAAAAGCGAGATAAATTGACTATAGAAAACAACAAATCTCCTAATTCTTCACGTATTCCCACACCATTAGCCAAAGCATTTTTAAGCTCGAGTAATTCCTCCTCAACTTTCCCCCAAGGCCCATCGATATCGGACCAATCAAAACCGACCTGGGCTGCTCTGCGCTGTGTTGAAGAAGCCCACATAAGTGCCGGTAACCCTACAGGGTCATTGAAGAAAGCTACCTCAACATTTTTGCCTGCTTTCTCTTCCTGTTTAATTCTCTCCCAGGTAAGGTTCACTTCCTCGGCTGACTCTACCTTCTCCTCTCCGAAAACGTGTGGATGCCTACGGATCATTTTTTGAATCACTACTTGAAGAATGTCATGCATATCAAATTCTCGTTCTTCTGAAGCAATTTGAGCATGAAAAACAACTTGTAATAATAAGTCTCCCAACTCTTCACACAAATTATACATATCATTTTTCTCTATTGCATTAAGAACTTCATAACTTTCTTCAATCAGATACGGCTTTAAGGTCTCATGTGTTTGTTTAATGTCCCATGGACACCCTTGCTTTGAACGCAATTTTGACATTATTTTGGTCAACCTGGAAAAAGAGATAATATTTGAGTTCGGCGGCATAACTATCGTCGTTAAATGATCGAAAGTCCCATGATCCATCTCGTAGAGCGGAAGCTTGTCCACCTGTTCAACGGGGGTGCCCAGGGCTTTAGTAATATACACCCATGCATTATCAGGGTAAAAACCCATAAGATCCAATTTAACCTCTGAAGCAATTATTTTATTATACACTTGGGGAATGATCAGCCATTCCTTTCCCGTCAGGCCTAGATCTTTTAATGCATCATGATCTCGTATTAGTACCCCGTCAATTGGATCGAACTTTAAGACTCTAAAAATCTCATCTACAAAGCTCATGGCCGGATGAATCACTATTTTATACTCCTGCGCAAGCTTATTATAAATAAGTTGTACAGTCTTTTCAGCAACAAAAGGATGCCCCGGAACCACGTAGATAACTTCAGGGCTCGTTTCCAACTCTTTACGCAGTTGTTCGATTATACTTTCATACACCTCCTCAAAGGAAGGTTTAGCAGTATAAATCTCATCAAATGATTTTACAATTATACCCTCGGCCATCAGTTCTTGAACACAGGGATGCTCCACAGTTCGGGCAAAAATTTTCTTTGCGCCGCATATACGCCGGTAATTTCCAAGAGTTAACTGCTCAAGTCCGGAAGGACCTAACCCCATAACATGAAGACACGAGGACATTTTTCCACCTCCTTCTTAGATATTTCTCCTTAGGATATTCCCTTTAGGATATTCTATCATAAACTATTTTAACTGGTAATATCGAAAACAGTCTATACTTTCTAAGGCGTAATTAAAAATAAAGCGGCAAGAACCGCTTTATTTAAATGTGAGATCCCCTCTATGCTACTCAAGCAGCACTTCGGATGAAGGTTATTGCTCCATCTGCCTTGCCAAAAAACCAGCAGCAGTTTCAGCTAATTTTACTTCTAATTCGCCCATCTCTATATTTGGCTCTTTAGACAAAAGTATAACAGCTCCGATAGGATCGCCTTGTGAAATAACAGGGGCAATGACTTCGCTGGTATATTTACATCTTTCCTCTTCCTCATTTTCGGGACAGCTTTTGCACATAGTATGCTCCCCTCCAATGCCAATACAAATGGTTTTCCTTGCTTCCATAGCCTGTTCCGTGGCCGGTCCTATTGCTTTATTCAGATACTCCTTTTTTGATGCTCCTGCTACGGCGATAATCGTATCACGATCCGCGATACAAGTAATATGCCCCGTTGACTCAAATAGTGAATCAGCATATTCTTTGGCAAATTCGCCTAGTTCTCGAATAGGAGAATATTTCTTTAGGATTACATCTCCTTCCCGATCAACAAAAATCTCTAGCGGATCTCCTTCCCGGATACGAAGAGTCCGACGAATTTCCTTTGGAATAACGACACGACCGAGATCATCTATTCTTCTTACAATACCCGTTGCTTTCATAACCTTCCTCCTTTGTCGTTCCCAAAAACATTTCGCACTACTTTTTGAACCTTAAAATCCAATGATAGTATATATCCAAGGATTGAAGATTATTCATTTTTTCCCAATTGAAAACAAAAGAAGTCAACTTTTCTTGACTTCTTTTATCCCAAAACATTAACCTACAGGTTCATATCCCTTTGCATATTCAATTACTGTCTTCTTCTTCAGGTCCTCAAAAAAGGCCATGAACTTTTCGTCTTTTGCTTCAGCCAAAGCATCTTGTACTACTTGATCTTTCAGCTTGGCAAAGTCTGCAGGGAGCGCCGACGTGTGCGCTTCAACAAAGATGATGTGATAACCAAATTCTGTTTTTACCGGGGTAGGAGAAAATGTACCCACCTTTTGGGCAAATGCTGCTTCTTCAAATTCTGGTACCATTTGTCCTTTCGTAAAGGTCCCCAGATCCCCACTCGATTCTTTTGCTCCAGGCTCAGTGGATTTATCTTTAGCAAGCTGTTTAAACAAAGGAAGAATTGCCGCTTCCTTCTTGCTCGCCGCTTCAAGCTGCTTGATAATTGCTTTCGCTTCTTCTTCCGTGCCAACCAGAATATGATGCGCTTTGACACTTTCTGGCTGATTATAATAATTGATATTTTTATCAAAAAAAGTTTTTGCCTCTGTTTCATCCGGTACCTGGACATCAGAGGTTACTTTCAAATAAAGCGTCAAATAATTCTTGAATTCTGTTAATGTAGTACCTTCATTTTTTAAAGCTTCCTGGAGTTCAGTATCATCTTTAATCTGATTTTTAACTTTAATAATTTCCAGCTGCTCTTTTACTTTTTCATCCTCCGTATTGAGCTTTTGATTCCTGACCTCCTGGGCAAAAATCTTATCTTGAATCATGAGAGATAAGATTTGGCTTTTAATCTGAGCTAAAACCGCTTGGCCTTCTTCTGTGTCAAATTTTATACCTTGGTTTGCGTAGTTCTTTTGTGTTTGGGAAACTCGGGCATCAAAATCCTTAACTAAAATTGATTCTCCGTTCACTTTTGCCACCCATTTACCGCCAACCAGCGAAGAACACCCCGTAGTCACCAGCATCAAAATAAGGACTGCTAAAAACATCCCCCGAGACTTTCTCATTGAGACCCACCCTTTCCTTCTATCGTGAGATACCCACTTCTACTAAGTGAAAGTGAAACCCCGTAATCTGCTTCGGTGAGCTCTATAATTTATATCGCCGAAGTCTCGATGTGCAACTTAAGTTGACGAGTTCACTTGATCTAAGATCAGTATATCAAGGAGTTGTCTTAGAAGCAATATTGCAAAATACAGAGAGTACTTGACGTACCGCCTTAATCACCTCTTCTTGGTCAAGTGTACGGATACGAATTTGACACTCCAGATTCCCGCCATTTACTGTCCTGAATGACAAGGGATAAGCGGAAGCCACGG
This sequence comes from Desulfosporosinus sp., assembly GCA_050945735.1. Taxonomy (GTDB): domain Bacteria; phylum Bacillota; class Desulfitobacteriia; order Desulfitobacteriales; family Desulfitobacteriaceae; genus Desulfosporosinus. Next base: position 7,774 of record JBMNTM010000003.1, on the reverse strand, counting down.
ACACAGCCATCAGATTCTCCCCAGTCATATCCATATCTGCTGCAAAACGAATACTAACACTTTGTTTAGCTTGCTGAATTTGAGTTATTTTTAAAGAACTTGCCATTAATTTAATCCGGATGATTTCTATTAAATGCTCAACCTCACGTGTCGGAGTGCCGAAACGGTCCACAAATTCGTCAACCATATCGCTCAGTTCAGCCTCATCCCGTACCATTGCCAGTCGTTGGTACAATGATGCCTTAACTTGGCTATCCACAACATAAGTATCCGGTAAAAAGGCATCTGCCTGGAGCTCAATGCTTGGTTCGATGACTTCTTGTACCTTTTCTCCCCGCAATTCCTGCACTGCTTCTTTGAGCATCTGGCTGTACATTTCAAACCCTACTGCAGCTAAATGCCCATGCTGTTGGGCACCAATCAAATTCCCTGCACCACGAATTTCCAAATCTCGCATAGCAATTTTAAATCCTGCTCCAAATTCTGTGAACTCACGGATAGCCGCCAGACGTTTTTCAGCGATTTCCGTAAGAACCTTTTGCGGTTTATATAGAAAGTAAGCAAACGCCTTTCGATTGGACCGTCCAACACGCCCACGCAACTGATAAAGTTGGGATAAGCCAAAACGATCAGACTCATCAATAATCAGCGTGTTTACATTTGGCATGTCGAGTCCCGTTTCGATAATAGTTGTAGAAACCAGAACATCAATTTCCTGTTCAAGAAAATCAAGCATGACACGTTCCAATTCTGTTTCCCGCATTTGACCGTGGGCAACACCAAACCGTGCTTCAGGGAGCAAATTACTCAAAAAATAGGTAACTTTGTCCAGATCCTCAATCCGATTATGCACATAAAATACTTGTCCGCCCCTCTGAATCTCCCGCCTTATGGCATCACGTACCACTTCAGCCCGAAATTCCGTGACATAAGTTTGAACGGGATACCGACCTTCAGGCGGGGTCTCAATCACACTGATATCTCTCACTCCCACTAACGACATATGTAATGTCCGCGGAATAGGGGTGGCTGATAAGGTGAGTACATCAACATTACTCTTTAAAGTTTTAAGTTTCTCCTTGTGGGCAACCCCAAAACGCTGCTCTTCATCAATGATTAATAATCCCAAATCTTTAAATCTGACGGCCTCTGAGAGAATGCGGTGTGTACCCACAATGATGTCAATTTGCCCATTCTTAAGACCTTTAATGATTTCCTTTTGTTCCTTCTGAGACCGAAAACGGCTCAACATTTCTATGGTAATCGGATATCCTCTAAATCGTTCCTGAAAAGTATTGAAATGCTGTTGCGCTAATATTGTCGTGGGAACCAGCACAGCCACTTGTTTACTGTCCAGCACTGCTTTAAACGCTGCACGCAGGGCAACTTCCGTTTTGCCATACCCCACATCTCCACAAAGCAAGCGATCCATCGGACGTGGTCTGATCATGTCATTTTTTACATCTGCAATGCTCTGTAGTTGATCCGGAGTCTCTATATAAGGGAACTTCTCCTCAAATTCAGTCTGCCATGCATTATCCGGGGAAAAGGCAAACCCTCGGATCGACTCTCTCTCTGCATATAGCTTCAGTAAATCAATCGCCATCTCTTTGACAGCACTGCGTGTTTTATTCTTAACCTTGTACCACTCAGTTCCCCCGAGTTTGTAAAGCTTAGGCTGGGTCTCTGCATTACTTCCCAAATATTTTTGCAGGAGATGCAATTGATCCAAAGGAACATAAAGTCGATCCTCACCGGCATAGTGGATCTGAAAATAGTCCTTTTCTATACTGCCAACCTTTAACCGCTTAATACCGGTAAATTGACCGATCCCATGGTGAGCATGCACAACATAATCTCCCGGCTTAAGATCTGCGACGAATACACTCTTTTGAGCAGCTGTACCAGTTCTTTTACTAACCGCCTTGCTCTTTCTTTTATAAATTTCCGTTTCAGTTAGAATAACCAGTTTTCCAAATGGTAACTCAAAGCCATGATTGAGAGAATACGGATAGACATAAACCTGTCCTTCAGCGATGGAATCCTTTAGTTCTTTGCGATGGGCAGTTACTCCCTGATCTTTTAATCCTTTAATTAAACGTAAGACATGATCCTCATCACCAACAAACAGGGCCACCACATTCCCTGCATTCTTTCGGTACTTTATCTCATCAACCAACTTACTTGTTTTCCCCATGAAGCCGGTCAAGGGACGGGCGTTAAAGTTGAAAATTCGTTTTGGCGAGAGACCCGGAGCTTGTCTTAATAGGGTTGAAAGACTGAGCAAGGGATGTCGCTCTCCATGGCTTAGAATATCATTATAATTAATAAACTGCGCTTCAGGATTAATAAAACCTTCCCCGCGTTCCAGTTGTTGAGTAAACTCCAATAAACGCTCATTCGCTTGAAACTCCAACAGTTCTTTTATCCGAAGAGGTTCATCCAGGATAATCATATGATCCTCCGCAAGATAAGAGAAAAATGAGACAAGTGGTGTATCCACTAAGCTTAAATATGGATAAACATTTTCATCCAAGATCCCCTGTTCAAGCCTTTCTGCCAAAAGGTTAACCTTATTTTGTATGCGTTCAGCCGCATCTTTCCTTCCGGAACGCGTGAGACGTCCGATAGTTTTGCGGGCTTCTGCCCGAATTGCATATTGAAGTTGTCCGAGTTCCTCCCTAGTGACAACATATTCCATTGCAGGCGAAATGCGCACCTTGTTCACAGCAGCAATAGATTTTTGTGTGCTTAAGTCAAACGTCCGAATAGAATCGATTTCATCATCAAAGAACTCAATACGTACAGCCTCTCCATCTAAAGGTGCGATATCCAGTATCCCGCCTCTTAAGGCAAACTGCCCTTTCCCTTCTACAATCTCTATCCGTTCATATCCACCAGAGATTAAGGCAGCAATAACTTCGGAAAGACCATATCCTTTCCCCACCTCAAATATTAAAGTATATTCTTTCCAGCGTTCCAAAGGGAATACTCGCCGTTCAATTGCAAGGATAGAAGCAACGACAGTACACTTTTGGTCCTCAGCCAGTCGATTCAAAACCCGGATTCTGTCTGAGGTCGTTTCCTTGCTTCTGCCCAGCACTTCAAAAGGCAGCCATTCTGTGGCAGGCAAATAGAGAATAGTATCCTGAGAACACCAGGCCCGTAAATCGTTAACCCACTTTTGAGCCTGCTCTTCCGAATAAGTCAGGATCATTCCTGTTTTCGGCTTGTTTAATAACTGAGCGACAAAGGTTGCTTTTTGGCTACCTGTTAAATCGCAAATCATTTGGGGCCATTCGCCACGGCTTAACGATTGTTCAATTTCTTTAATCTCAAACCCCTGTTGAAGAAAGTCATGAATTGTATTCAAACCACGCATCCTTTCGGGTAGCAAAAAAGATGAACGTCCGTTAAAGGACCCCCATGACAATATTCGCTAGTCAATATTTCGCTATTAATTCTTACTATTTTTCCCGTGCTTCGCACTACAAATTTTGCACTGGACTTCCATATCGCTAACGATACCATCAAAGAATGTCTACCTCTCATCTAGTGATAAACATTCCTGGGCTCAAATTCCATTTCAGACAGACACCCAGGGCAAAGCGCGTAGGCAACATTCCCAACAATATCCATTATAGGGGCAGCGTTATTGTTGGTCAAGTCATCTAATTCAATCTCTCCCATTATTCGATCACAAGCACGGCATAACTTTAATATCTTCATAGTAAATAACCCCCCTTGCTAGTAGAATTGCCCCTCGCAACGAAGGTTATACTAAAAGTTAACGATGATATAAATGCATGGCCCGCTCGATTTCTCCATTAATCCATAAATTGGTCGCCTTTTCTGCCCGTCCTAACATATCATCTAACTGCGTAATCTGATCTTCCACAAATGGAGAAAGGACATGGTCGATAATCGTGGTTTGTGGTTCGCAGTTCGAATCCCTAAGATCGCTTTGCGGAATTTGAATAGACGGACGACCCACACCCAATTTCAGCCGCCAGAATTTATCTGTTCCCAATTCAGCTAGAATGGATTTGATCCCGTTATGGCCCCCTGCGCTTCCCTGCGCACGCAGACGAATTTTTCCAAATGACAAATCAATGTCATCATGAACAATCAATAAATCCTCCCCGGGAATTTTATAGAAATTAGTAAGTTCTCTCACTGAGCGGCCACTTAAATTCATAAATGTTTGTGGCTTTAAAAGCATTATTCGCTTTCCTTCCACATTTCCTTCCGTCCACAACCCTTGAAACTTAGCGCGGAATTGAAGTTTATAGCCAGCTGCCAGCAGGTCAATTAGCATAAATCCAATATTATGGCGCGTTTCTGCATATTGAGGTCCAGGATTTCCAAGACCGACAATAACCCTCATTTCAATCTCCTCCAAAGCATATTCAACTCATACTCTGAATACATTCTTTTAAAGTATAAGTAACTAGTCTTTACCAAGTAAGGGAGGGTGAACCCGTGAAACCCAGTAAAAAGTATTTATCCTTGCCGATCATTTCATTAAAGGAAGGACAACAAATTGGTTACGTTAAAAGCTTAATTCTTGATGCCGGTACCAAAGCATTGGCTGCGATTGTAGTAGACATGAAGGGTTTTTTTAAAGATCAGCGTATCATACCCTATTCAAAAATCGTCAGTGTTGGCGAGGACGCAATCACCATTGACAAGGAGTCCCACGTGGAAAAAACCTCAAGTCTTCCGGAATTATTAAATTTAGTAAAAGAAAAATTGACCATCATAGGAACAAAGATGGTCACGGAAACAGGAAAAACACTTGGAATTGCCGATGAATATTATATCGATCCGGAAACAGGAAAAATAACCCAGATAGAGATTTCCGGCGGAAAAATCGAAGGATTCTTAAACGGCAAGGCCTTGATGTCTGCTGAGTACATTATAACCATTGGACATGATGTGATTATTACCCAAAAAGGCAGTGAAAATACTCTTACCGTGGCTGACAAAGGGCTCAGTGACTCCTTGAAAAGCCTTATACACTCAACGTCCCATCTCGCCTCAGAAACAACACAGAATATCACCAGTTACTTTAAAAAAAGGAAAGTTACCCCTACTGCGGATAAGGAACCAATTATCCTTCCCGAAACAGAAGATATTCCGCCAGACAACCAAACCGCTTCGGAAATACCTACAGAAATGCCTACAGAAATACCTACAACTAAAGTACCCCTGGGATAATGCCCCAGGGGTCATTTCTAACTAAAGAGTTTACTGACAGAGAGATCTTCGTGAATACGGACAATGGCTTCACCCAAGAGCGGCGCGACAGATAACACCCTAATCTGGGGAATCATTTTTTCCTTGGGAATTGGAATAGTATTTGTGACAACAAGTTCTCGAATAACGGAATTTTTCAAACGCTCAATAGCCGGTCCGGATAAAACCGGGTGAGTACAACAAGCATAAACTTCCTTGGCGCCCCGTTCAACAAGTGCAAAAGCACCCTGTGTAATTGTTCCGGCAGTATCAATAATGTCATCGATCATGATTACCGTCTTACCTTTCAGGTCGCCGATGACATGCATAATTTCAGAAACATTTGGTTCCGGGCGCCGTTTATCGATAATAGCTAACGAAGCACCAATTCGTTCAGCCAAATTACGTGCTCTGGTAACCCCTCCTAAGTCTGGAGATACGACACAGAGATCTTCAAGCCCCTTTTCCCGGAAATAATCAGCCAAAATCGGGACTCCTGGTAAGTGGTCAAGGGGAATATCAAAGAATCCTTGAATGGCCGGAGCATGTAAATCCATAGTCACAACACGATCTGCGCCGGCTGTGGTAATCAAGTTCGCCATTAATTTAGCCGTAATCGGTTCACGCGCTTTTGACTTACGTTCTTGGCGCGCATAGCCATAATACGGCATCACCGCAGTAATACGACGCGCAGAAGCCCGCCGCATCGCATCAATAATAATTAGTAATTCCATAATGTTGTCGTTTGTTGGATAGCATGTGGGTTGAACTACATAAATATCTGCCCCCCGCACACTTTCATCAATGGCCAGACTGATTTCCCCGTCTCCGAAACGTTCAATTTTAGCTTCGCCAAGCGGAACTCCAAGATAGTCAACAATTTTCTGTGTTAACGGACGATTGGCATTCCCACAAAAAATCTTGAATTCTTTTGTTGCCATGGGTCTTTTAGCCCCCTATTTAATCTTTTCTCTTCTGCCAATGTTCCTTGATTATCTGCGCGCTTCGTTCAACTACCAAGGCCATCGCAGGAACATTCTTCGTAATGGTAGAACCTGCACCCGTAACAGCACGCTCTCCCACTTTAACCGGAGCAACCAAATTTGTATTACTGCCGATAAAAGCATAATCTCCGATTTCAGTGTGATGTTTGTTAACTCCGTCGTAGTTACAGGTAATCGTACCCGCTCCAATATTCACCGATTTTCCCACGTGTGAGTCTCCGATATAGCTTAAATGAGGTACTTTCGCTCCTATTTCAATTACACTATTTTTTATTTCTACAAAATCCCCCACTTTTACATTAGCTTCAAGTTTCGTACCCGGTCGTAAATAGGCAAAGGGACCAATATGACAAAGCTCACCAATAACCGTATCCTTGGCTACAGTGTAGGTCACTTTCGAACCACACCCCACCGTACAATTCTCTAAATTTGTTTGTGGACCAATCACGGCATCCTCTTCGATCACAGTTTTACCCATTAAGCAGGTAAAGGGTAAAATTATGACGTCCTGCGAAAGTTGTACTTTGTCATCGATAAAAGTCGAGGAAGGATCCAAAATCGTAACCCCTTCGGACATCCAATGACTAAGAATACGCTCGCGCAAAATTGCCTCAGCCTCAGCCAATTGAGCCCGGGTATTGATGCCCAGTGCTTCATGTGAATCAGCAGTACAATACGTCAGCACTTTTTTCCTTTGTTTTAAAAGAATATCAAAGACTTCCGTTAGATAATATTCCCCTTGAGCATTCTGAGGAGTAATTTTGTTTAAGGCATCCTTGAGAGCAGATCCCTGAAAACAGTATGTCCCAGTGTTAATTTCTTTAATTTGTCTTTCCTCAACAGTTGCGTCTTTTTCCTCAACAATTTTAACCAGATTATCGCCGTCTTTAATAACTCGGCCATAGCCAAAAGGCTGAGCCATATAGGATGTTAATACTGTGGCGCTAACCCCTTGCGCTTCATGCAATTCAATCAGGGCTCGTAATGTTTCACTTTTAAGCAATGGCTGATCTCCGCTTAAAACCAAAACGGTCCGGGCACTATCCAAATAAGGCAGAGCTTGCATTACTGCATGTCCCGTTCCTAATTGTTCTTTTTGTACTATAAGCTCCACACGTTCAGAAATGCGAGTTTCAATCTCCTCTCGTCCATGCCCTACAATAACCAAGGGACGTTCAACCCCAATTTGACTTACAGTGTCTAAGACATGTTCAATAAGAGTTTTACCTGCCAAAGAATGCAAGACTTTTGGCAGCTTTGATTTCATTCTTGTACCTTTTCCCGCAGCCATAATCACTGCTACCAAATCAGGCATATAATTCGCCTCCAAATTAGTCTAACCTTCTACTTTTTTACATCCGATATAAATACTATAAGTTCTTATTCGTCAAAATAGACGAGAATCCTCTTTATTCTAAAATTTTAATATTATAAACTCAACTTTCGCACCTCGGTTGTGCGAATAAAGCCTTGATATAACTGGGTAATTCGCCGATCCAGTTCTGTAGTTGACAAATCAATGCTTCATTATC
>JBMNTM010000002.1:0-35171 GCA_050945735.1 Desulfosporosinus sp. | reverse complement strand
TTTTAGCCAATTTTTCAATATTTCCTTGCATTAGAATTCGACATATAGACCCTATAACCCTTGTAATTTCGCGATTTTTAGCTATTCAGCAAGCCCTAAATAGAACTATAAAAAAACTAAAAAACAGCGTCGGCTGTCTCCGCACGCTGTCTATTTCTAAATCTCAACAAGTCCTATACTAATCTCTATAGCATGATCCACTCTAAGCATCACCTCTTCATCCAAAACAGCTACTTTTTCTTTAAGCCGACTTTTATCAATAGTCCGAATCTGCTCGGTTAGAATAACAGAATCGCGTTCCAAACCGCTCCGCTTTGATCGCACTTCAACGTGAGTGGGTAATTTTGCTTTAGCAATCTGCGAAGTAATTGCGGCAATGATTGTCGTCGGGCTGAATTGATTCCCTATGTCATTTTGAATCACGAGGACTGGACGAGTTCCCCCTTGTTCTGAACCGACGACGGGGTTTAGCTCTGCATAATATATTTCCCCGCGCTTTATGATCATCGTTTAGATGCCACCATCACTTCTTCGTAATACTTTTGCGCTTCTTGTTCCGTATAAAATAACTCTCTAGCTATGGACAAATTCAGCTGCGCCATCTCCAAGTACCCTTTACGCATCTGTTCATAAATTCCTTTTTTCCGGCGCTCGTGAAGGATGCTATTGAGTGCCTCTCGAATAAATTCACTGCGATTGCGTTTCTCAACAGAAATTATCCCATCTACTTCCGCAAGCAAACTCTCCGGTAAACTGATCATAATCCGCTTACATTCTGCCACATTTGCACCCCCTAGTCATTAAGCAGCTAAAGCTATACTCTATTATAGACAGCAAAGTGAAAAAGTGTCAATGAACAATAAGAAAAAATTAGCTTAAAGTCCTTGAAAATTCAACCATTTGTGCAAGTAATTTCTGCAAAGCAGGAAATTCAAAGAAAACATTACGTAAACATAGTACAGCTAAAAATAGTATAACAATATATCACATATGCTATACTATTTTTAGCATTAAATCAACAACTAATAGAATTCGGACTTACTTCAATAACCTGTTAACCATGGTCTTATGAGCCAACTCTTCCAAGTGGTCGTCGAGCTGCTTTAAGCGAGTGTCTGAACCACGCCTCAAAATGGCAAGTTCTAACAACAAATCCGCGAAATGCGGATTTTTTGGCAGAAGCGGTCCGTGCAGATACGTTCCGAAGACATTACGGTAACGTATCCCCTCCTTCTTGTCATCCCCGTTATTCCCATGCCCAAATAAGACTTTACCTAAAGGCATAACCCCTTCACCCAAATAAGTTTTACCTAAATGATTCTCAAACCCAACCAATGTCCTTTTATTGATTTCCACAACAACATTACCAATCAAACGCTTGGCTCCAGCAATGGTCCAAATGTCTATTATATTCAACCCCTGAATATTTTCTCCACTTTCCGTTTGATAGTACTTGCCCAACATTTGAAACCCGCCACAAATGGCAAGAACGACAAGGTCATTCTCTATAGCACTTCGAAGTTCCTTTTCCCAACGCCTGAGTTCTTGAACCAGCAAGCCTTTTTCACGGTCAGAGCCTCCGCCAAGAAAAAGAATATCCATCCCCAGAAAATCTAAATCATCGCCCAAAGAGACTTGCTGAATTACCGGCTCAATTCCTCGCCAACGACAGCGAGCTGCCAATGCAATAATATTTCCACGATCGCCATAAAGATCAAGTAAGTCCGGATAAAGATGGCAAATATTTAGTTTCATTATAGCAAGCCTCCTCTCCATAAACTTTGCCTTTGGATTAACAAAGTTCTTATCTCACTCTTAAAGAAGCGGGAGTCTTAGAACTGTTAGCTATCGGGTAAAGTTAATTAGTTATATCCTTTCTGACCGGTACGAGACAAGCCAACGTTTTGTTGAAGACTTTCCAGGAGCTCACGAAGTGGAAATAACAAAGTATATGTGGGTAAAATAAAAGCCGCCTCTTTTGTTGTCCTGCCTGCTTGCAAACAATCAATCACCCCAGACAAATTATGTTCAATGACAAGTTTATCGACGGATACTCCCGCATATTTAAGTCTCAAAGCTATGTCCTCCGCACGAAGTCCGGTACAAATCACTTTGCTTATTCTGGCGTCATGCAACCCTAAGCGTTCAAAATTAACATCCCAAAGCCAGGAAATGTCACGACCATCCGCTGCTAAATCATTAATTCCAATTAATATCCGCAGAGGTTTATTTACCCCCAGCATTGTCTGAATAACTTGATCAAACCCCGTGGGGTTTTTAACAAGAGTTAAAGTGATCTCCCCTTCGGGTAAATAAAAACGTTCCATCCGTCCTGCCTGAGGAATAAAGCTCCGTAATCCCCTTGTAATCAAACTATCGTTTAACCCTAGTTGACGAGCTGCAGAAAGTGCAGCCAATGCATTGTACAGATTATAGTACCCCTGTAAATTAATTGCATATGCGGTCGCATCTACCTGAAACAGAAGTAATTCGCCCTCCTGTCGGACGTTATAAGCTAATATTTCTGGCTCAGGCCGGTGAAATCCACATTCTGAGCAATTATAAGTCCCCAATTGTCCATAATGAAAAAGAGTATAATCAAGTACAGTACCACATGCCGGACAAAACCTTGCTTCCCGTGTTTCCCGGTTCTCATTTCGACTATCCGGAGTACGTTCCACACCATAGTAAACCACCGGTGCATGATCCGTACCAAACTGGGCAACTAAAGGATCATCTGCATTCAACACGAAGACTGTTTCCTTTGGCAGAGACTCCCTGACCATACGTATGGTTTTATCTAATTCCCCGTAACGATCAAGCTGATCCCGAAAAAAATTCGTAACAATAACCAGAGTAGGCGACACTTGTTGGCAAAATTTAGGCACCGTCGCTTCATCCACTTCAAGTAATGCAAGACCCGCCCGCGAAAAGCCATTCCAGCGTGTATTTTGGATTAAAGCTCCCGTAATACCGGCTAAAAGGTTCGCCCCAGCTTGGTTAAAGGCACATTCTATCCCGGCTTGATGTATTATGCTCGCGAGGAGATTTGCTGTTGTTGTTTTTCCGTTGGTTCCGGTAATCATAATAATTCCATCCGAATAGGCCACACTCAGTTGCCCCAGTATACCGGGGTTAATTAGATTTGCAATTTTTCCTGGTAAGGTTGTCCCCTTTTTCCCGGTCATTAAAAGCACCTTAGTTATTATCTTGCCAGCCCATAAGGCAACCCAAAAACGCCACGATCGCTTCAATGGAGATACTCCTTTTATTCAGGTCGATCCTGTTAATTGTAGCAATGTTATTTATATTATCAACAAAAAATAGTGTACTCCAAACATTAACACGAAATATCTGAGGTAAATATTACTTATCTTTTGGGTCAAGATATACGCGGGGAACTCGATTGGAGATTCCACAAACCACTTCATAGCTAATGGTTCCGAGCCATTCTGCCATTTCTGTAGCCGTAATCTGATCCTTGCCATCTTTTCCCAAAATCGTTACCACATCGCCCACTTTTACTCTCGGTATCTTGGTCACTTCAAGCATGGTCTGATCCATACAGATCCGCCCAATCATTGTGGAACGTTTCCCATGGATTAGCATTTCACCATGATTGGAAAGTGTTCTTCGCAACCCATCCGCATACCCGACAGGGATAGTAGCAACACGTGTAGGATAAGCCGCTTGAAATGTACGGCCGTAACTTACGCTTTCTCCTGTTTTTATACTTTTGACTTGAGAAACTTTTGCTTTCCAGGTCAGCACCGGTTCCAAATCAACAACTCCCTTAATTTGAGAAGAAGGGGCAAAGCCATAAAGACTAATTCCCGGACGAACCAACTCGAAGTGTGATTCCGGGAACTGAAGGATCGCCGCGCTATTTGCGGCATGACGAATAGGTATATTTAACCCTTCTTTCTGCAATTTGTCATAAAAGGATTGAAAGCGTTTTAATTGTATCCTGGCAAACGAGAGATCTCTATGATCTGATGTGGCAAAATGAGTAAAAATCCCTTCAATTATCAGATTAGGCAAAGCTGCAATTTTTATAATCTCAGCGAAATCTTTTTCTCGAAATCCGATTCTGTTCATCCCTGTATCAATTTTTATATGTAACTTTGCCGTACGTTTTTGTCTCACAGCTGCTTCGGAGAGAGCTTGGGCTTGGGAAAATTGAAAAATGGTAGGGATAATCTCCTCCTTCACTATAATATCCGCCTGCTCAAGCTCAGTAGCACCAAGGATCATGACCGTAAGCTCTGGAAACATCGCCTTAATTTCCAGTGCTTCGTCCAATAAAGCGACACCATAACGCTTAGCACCACATGCAGTAAGTGTTCTGACAACAGGAATCAAGCCATGCCCATAAGCATCCGCCTTAACAATTGGCATCATTTCACTTCGGGTATACGCCTGCAGCTTAAAATAATTTTCTCTCAGTTTTTGAAGATTAACCTCAGCCCAAACTGGTCGCAATCCCCTCACTCCCTTTCCAACTTTAGCTAAAGTTCCAGCTTGCTCCGCACTATAGGGAGACTATCTGCTACTTGCGATGCAGTGAATCCTGACCATCCATACTCACATGCCAAGAAATCCGCAGATTTCCCATGTAAATATACACCCAGACACGCTGCCTCGAGTGGTTGAACCCCTTGAGCTAACCAAGCCAAAATACTACCGGTGAGCACATCTCCTGTTCCACCTGTTCCAAGTCCGGGATTACCGGTTGGATTGAAAAAAGCACGGCCGTCTGGTGATGCAATAATGGTCACTGACCCCTTTAAAACAACTATTGCTTCCCATTCAACTGCTTTCGCCACTGCCAGATCCAGTCGATTACCCTCAACATCTTCAATACTACACTTGCAAAGTCGAGCCATTTCACCCGGATGGGGGGTCAGGATCAGAGGGCCGCGGCCATTTCTTAAACCCAGTAAACCAGGTTCTGATGCAACGAGATTAATGGCATCTGCATCCAGGACTACCGGACAACTTATGTTACTTAAGATTTCTCCTAATACTGTAATAAAATCAGGATTTTGGGCTAAGCCCGGACCCACTGCAAGAGCTTGGGCTCTCACAGATTGTTTTAAAATCACTGACCAAGCTTCTTTATTCAAGCACTCTTCTCCCGGAGCAGACCATGTGGTCGCCTCCGTAATTGCATTATCCACGTCTTTTGCAATCCCCTGGGGAGTTACTATTTGCAGAAGTCCAATCCCACTTCGCAAAGCACCCCGTCCGGCTAAAACAGCTGCTCCGCTCATTCCCTTTGACCCTGCCACTAAAATCCCCTTGCCATGGGTTCCTTTATGTCCTTTAAGATTTCGGGCAGGGAGCATTTTGCGCACATCCTCATCTGTTAAGACAAACGTAGAAATTCCTTCATCCTCAAGGTAGGCGGCAGGGATAGAAATAGGATCTACAACGACCCTTCCACTATAAGCCGGGCCTTCGCCTAGAAAAAGACCCCATTTTGGGAGTCCAAAGGTGACTGTAGTTTGTGCATGAACCGCAGTACGATAAACCTTACCAGTGTTGGCGTCCAACCCACTGGGAATGTCAATAGAAATTATCCATCCCGGAGCACGGTTTACATCCTTCACATATTCTTCTATTAAACTGGGCAACGCGCCACGCATCCCGATTCCAAATAGTGCATCCACAACGACGTCCGCTTGAGCCAGTGCTAAGCGTGTTACACGGTGTTGTTTTTCACCCTCAATAATAAAACATTTCCCTGCCGTTTTTTGAAAAAGCTGAAAATTTAACGCTGCATCTCCTTGTAATTCCTTCGGTTCAGCAAACAAAAAGACTGTGACATCCATGCCTTGGGAAACTAAATGTCGAGCAACCGCCATGCCATCTCCGCCATTATTCCCCTTACCGACTAAAACCACTGCCTTTCGACCTCTTATATCTGCTTGTTCCACAGAAAAATAACGTCGTATCTCTTCGACAACTGCCCAGGCCGCATTTTCCATCAGCAGGATACTTGGAATACCATAATGATTGAAGGCCTTTTCCTCGATCTGCCGCATCTGTTCCGCATTGACAACACGCACTTTCCCCACCTCCGTTTTTCACTTTAGTCTCAATTCTGAATTTACTTCCTCTCAATTAAGAAACTCACATTCCTATCCTTGTTATGAAACAAGTTCGTTACAGTCAAGCTAGTCAAGCTTTCATCTTATTTATTTATCAGCTTAAAATCGCAAACGCTATCGCCTGCGTTCGATTATGGGATAAGCTGACTCGCACTTGAGACCCACCGCGGGCTATAACCAAATCCATGGCTCTGGAACTCAGATGGACCAAGGGTTCTCCACTTGAGTCACTTAAGATTTCTATATCATGCCAAGTCAAGCCACGGAGACCTGTCCCTAAAGTTTTAAGAACTGCTTCTTTGCCAGCGAAATGACTTGCATAACTCTGATAGCCTTTGTTTTTTAGGTTTTCTCGTTCTCGACTAGTAAAAAGACGTTCATACAACTTGGGTTGTCGTTTAAACGCCATCGCTACACGTTCTATTTCAATAATATCAATACCAGGATACATTTTCATAACTCCAAATCATAGTATTAATTGTTGCAGCTTATCTTGTCCCTCTGGGGAGCCTACCGCCAGTAACACATCTTCTCCGCGAAGGACGAACTCTGCATCCGGTGAAAACTGTTCAATACCATCGCGAATTACTGCTATGATAGTTGCCCCCGTACACTCCCGCACTCTTAATTCCCGCAAGGTCTTTCCAATAGCAGGTGAGTTCTTGCCAATTTCAATCTCCACAATATCCATCCAACGGGACATCATACGATCCGCATATTCCTTCAGCTTTTGTAGATGGTTCTGAAGCTTCATATCATTTTCGCGCCTTATATTTATAAGTTTATTTAGGTCTTCCAGGAATACTTGAATTTCTCCTTTATGATTCAATGATTTTACGAATTTCTCTGCCATAGCCTTTGATGTTACAGTAATTCCTATCCCTTGGCTTACTTTAACGACACCAACATTTTGCAGTATTGCGATAGCTCGACGAATGGTTTCCGGGGAGACATTATAACGCCCTGCTAAAGTAGAACGGCCATGAAGCTTTACCCCTTCACGGTATTCCCCCAACACGATCGAATGAGCAATGTCAATGGCAATTTCCTGATATCTTGCATGCTCCAATTACATTTAACTCCTTCCTATAGATTATGAAAGTACGAGCGTTAAATTTTTCTTTATTATAACATAGCTAACTTCAGCTGAACATCATGCTATTGACCAGGGGCAACTCGTGTGTTATTGTTAAGTTGTCGATATTATGCTATATTTCATCAATTTAATTGCTTTTTTGTATTGGGAATAAAGAAACCTGAGGGGGGATATGAATGGCTCTTCAACTCCAAAAACGTCCGGAAATCTTTCGTCAATACGCACTGCTGCGAGCTAAAGAACTAAAACAAATGGTTACCCCTTATTTAAAGCAATCCAAAACTATTCCAACGGGATTATTACTTGCGGGAAAATACGAATCCCGTCGTTCAAAAATTCTAAGCTATTTCGGTGCTGACCTTAAAGACTGGGATAATTGGCACTGGCAAATGACGCACAGAATAACAGATGCCCATATTTTGGCTTCGCTGCTGCCCTTAACAAGCGATCAAATTATGGAAATTGAACAAGTAGGAAAAACCTTTCGCTGGGCAGTGTCTCCTTATTATTTGAGTTTAATGGATGAGAACGCCCCTGATGAGAACGCCCCTTTAGATCCTATTCGTCTGCAAGGATTACCAACCCATGCAGAACTTTTTGATGAGTCTGGTGAAGAAGATCCCATGGGAGAAGAAATTACCTCTCCTGCTCCCTGCATAACACGACGTTACCCGGATCGCCTAATCATCAACGTCACCAACATGTGCGCGATGTACTGCCGACATTGTCAGCGCAGACGCAACATTGGGGAATCAGATACACATTCACCACGCATTCAGCTTAATGCGGCACTTGACTACATTCGGGCAAACCCGGAAATCAGAGATGTCCTGATAACCGGAGGGGATGCTCTACTGCTTAGTGACAAGAACTTAGATTGGCTGCTCGGGGAACTCCACGCCATTGACCATGTTGAAATCAAGCGTCTTGGGACACGAACTCCAGTTACCCTACCAATGCGCATTACTGATGAATTATGCACAATACTATCAAAATATCCGCCCATCTACATCAATACGCAGTTCAATCACCCGAAAGAAGTAACAGAAGACGCAAAAAAAGCAGCTGATAAACTTGTTGCTGCTGGTGTTGTTTTAGGGAATCAGGCTGTATTACTGAAAGGTATCAATAATCAACCACAGGTTATGAAAAAACTTAATCAAGAATTGCTGAAAATCAGAGTTCGCCCATACTATATCTTCCATGCTAAAAACGTCAAAGGTACTCGTCATTTCGTTCCCAGAATCCAAGATGGAATTAATATTATGGAACAGTTACGGGGGCATACATCGGGACTTGCTGTACCGACTTATATCATTAATGCTCCTAAAGGTGGAGGCAAAACACCCATTTCTCCGCAATATCTCGTGTCACTTAATGAAAATAAAGCCGTTTTGCGTACTTGGGAAGGAAAATACGTCCAGTATGAAACACCTTGATCGTGTTCGCATGAACTCCCACCCTTGGAAAGTGGGAGTTCATTTTTGTTTTTTGGCTATTGAACTTTGCACCTTTTATTTTTGAACCTTTTTCCTTGCCATGAATCTCGCCGTTCCAACTCTGCATCTATAGCATTGAGAACTTCCCACTTTTTACGGCTCCATAAGGGTCCAATGAGATTATCCGGTGGGCCGTCACCTGTTAATCGATGGATAACCACATCAGGCGGTAAGATCTCTAAAATATCAACGACGAGTGAAACATACTCCTCTTTTGTCATTAGCCCAAAGGGCTCGCGTTGAAATAGTGTCGCCAATCTAGTTCCCCGCAAAACATGTAATAAGTGAATTTTAATTCCCTCTAAGGATTGTTCGGCAACAGCTTGCGCAGTTTCCATCATATCTGCCTTCGTTTCTCCAGGCAAGCCAAGTATTATATGGGCACAAACCCGTATTCCTCTGGAATGCAACTGCTCAAGGCCCTTGAGAAATTGCGCATAGTTATGCCCCCTGCCAATCCATTCCAAGGTTTGATCATGACTACTTTGCAACCCCAATTCCACCCATAAATAGGTTCTCCGGTTCAGTTCCTCAAGATAATCAAGCACATCCTCCGGCAGACAGTCTGGCCTTGTTGAGATTGATAGTCCTACAACGTTTTCCTCTGCCAGAGCCTCTTCATAGGCCCCACGCAGCTGCTTAACCGCGGCGTAGGTATTGGTATACGCTTGAAAATAAGCGATATACTTTGCAGTGGGCCATTTTTTCTTTATCCGTTCCTTTACTTCATTAAACTGATCCGAAATAGATAAATTTTGATCCCCGGCAAAATCCCCAGAACCCCGTTCGCTGCAATAAACACACCCACCTGTTCCCAGAGTCCCATCCCGGTTAGGACACGTAAATCCCGCATCCAGGGAGACTTTAAATATCTTTCCGCCGAACCTTTCACGCAAATGTTCATTAAAAGTACGATATCGCTTCTTTTGCATAGTATGCTTCCATTTCTTTGAAGATTATTTCTACATAAAGGCTTCTTTCCTTAGTTTATTGCGCTTGTTAAGAAAAGATACGCCTTCCAGTTCCAGGAGCCTTTGCTTAATGTCTAAACCACCGGCATAGCCCGTTAAATAGCCGTTTTTACCAATTACGCGATGACAGGGAACCAAAACGGCAATCGGATTACTATGGTTCGCCATGCCCACAGCTCTACAGCCTTTAGGATTATTGATATTTGCAGCTATTTCACCATAACTACGGGTCTCTCCGTACGGAATACGCAGGAGTTCTTCCCATACTTGATATTGAAAAGGTGTCCCACACTGATGAAGTGGAATCGTAAACCCTTTACGTTTTTTTGCAAGGTACTCTCGCAATTGTCGCATAGCTTCCCTATTCGGCTCATACTTACGTATTAATAAGCATTTCGGCAGTAAACGTGAGGCCTAAGTTCGCAAGGCCTGTTCCCCCTCACCGGACCGGCTAAATCCTAGCCAGCATACTCCCAGAGCAGTGGAAGCAACTGTGACCTCAACCACTAAGTCTTTGATGGCCTCCCGTTTCGTCCAAAAAGCAACGGTTTGGGTAATCCGCTCATTCTTGATACGTGTATCTGAATCTCGTTTTACATTTCTTATAACAAGCATTAGATAATCCCACCAGTAACTTCTTCCCCTTGTTCCCCTAAAGCCAGAGGAAGTACTCAGCTTAGTGAGCATGGAGAGTGGAGGCACGTCAATGAGCGCAGGCGATAAGGCGTCAAAAGACGCGTTGGTTCACTTGCTGTTTAACCCGGAGGTTACGCGGCTTAGCCTTAGCGACAAGCGAATAGCGACGTAACTTATGCGAACGCGCTGAGGACTTCCTCCCCTAAAACAAACTTAACTGATTTGTTTCCGCAAGTCCTTCCAAACACCCATGTGCCCTAAGTGTCTCGATTAAAGTTGTGCTAATTTTAGCTTGTGTCATTAAATCTTCAATTGATTTGATCCCTTGCTGCTCCCGTAAGGCAACAATATTCCGCGCAGCCGTTTCCCCAAGGCCTTGCACTGATGTGAAAGGCGGTAAGAGTCCTGTAGAGGTAAGTAAGAAAACCGTCGCCGCCGATTTCCATAAATCAACTCTTCTTAAATTTATACCCCTGGCATACATTTCAACCGCTAATTCAAGGATGGTTACCATGTTCTTTTCTTTAGCAGTGGCTTCTTTTCCTTTTTTCTCTATGTTCTCAATTGCTTGCCGACAAGCTTCCTTTCCTTGAATGACAAGATCAATATCAAATTCATCTGCTCGCACCGTAAAAAACGTCGCATAGAAAGCTTCCGGATAATAAAGCTTAAACCAGGCAATGCGAAAAGCCATGGTCACATAAGCAACAGCATGGGCTTTCGGAAACATATATTTAATTTTTTGACAGGAGGCAATATACCACTCCGGTACGTTGTTTGCGCGCATCTCTTCAATTTGTTCCGGTTTTAAGCCCTTCCCTTTGCGCACATCTTCCATGATTTTAAAAGCATGGGCCGGTTCCAGCCCTTTATAGATGAGATAAACCATAATATCGTCCCGGCAGGCAATAATCTCGGAAATGCCGGCGGTTCCGCCGCGCACCAGTTCTTGCGCATTACCGATCCAGACATCGGTACCGTGGGATAACCCCGAAATACGCACTAAATCCGAAAATCCCTTCGGTTGGGTGTCCTCCAACATTTGCCGGACAAACCTAGTGCCAAATTCCGGAATACCATAGGTGCCGGTCTTAGAGCAAATTTCCTCAGCAGTTACCCCCAAAGCCTCAGGACTGGAAAACAAGGACATGGTTAAGGGATCATCTAAAGGAATCGTCCGCGCATCGACGCCCGTTAAATCCTCCAGCATCTTAATGGACGTCGGATCATCATGCCCAAGAATATCGAGTTTAACCAAACGGCCGGAAATAGAATGATAATCAAAATGGGTTGTGATAATATCCGACTTCGGGTCGTCCGCCGGTCTTTGCAGAGGAGTAAAATCGAAAACATCACATTCTTTAGGAATAACTATCTGCCCGCCAGGGTGCTGCCCGGTTGTCCTTTTAACCCCGGTGCATCCTCTGATTAAACGGGACATTTCCGCCGGCCTGACTTGCAGTTTCCGCTCGTCCAGATAACTTTTGACAAAGCCAAAAGCGGTTTTATTGGCGATGGTGGCAATTGTACCTGCCTTAAAGACGTTATCTTTGCCAAATAAATCTTCTGTAAAACGATGGGCGCGGGACTGGTAATCCCCGGAAAAATTTAGATCAATATCCGGTACCTTGTCACCTTTAAAGCCCATAAAAGTCTCAAAGGGGATATCATGGCCGTCCTTGGCCATTGGCAGCCCGCATTGGGGGCAATCTTTATCCTGTAAATCGGCACCGGAACCAACACTCCCATCCTCAACCCAGATGGAATGCAAACAATCCTGATTCACACAACGATAATGCGGCGGTAAAGGATTAACTTCAGTTATGCCGGTCATCGTGGCCACTAAAGAAGAACCTACGGAACCGCGTGAACCAACAAGATAACCATCCTCGTTTGATTTTTTCACTAATAAGTGGGCGATCAAATAAAGAACAGAGAAACCATTGCCGACAATTGCCTTTAATTCTTTAGCCAGGCGTTTGGTTACGATCTCCGGTAATGGATCACCGTATAGTTCCCGTGCCCGTTCCCAGGACATCTTTTCCACCTTTTCCGCTGCACCCGGTATGCTCGGTGTAAAAAGCTCATCCGGGAAAGGTTTCAAAGTTTCAATCTGATCACTAATTCGTTTTGGAGCATATACAACCACCTCTAGGGCCTCGTCTTCGCCTAAGTAAGCAAACTCCTGCAGCATTTCTTCCGTCGTTTTAAAGAACAAGGGAGCTTGGTCATCGGCGTCGCTAAACCCTTTGCCGGCCATAATAATGCGCCGATAGACTTCATCCTCCGGATCAAGAAAATGAACGTCGCCGGTCGCCACTACATTCTTCTTCATTTCCCGCCCTAAGCGCAGAACCGTTTGATTAATTTCCCGCAGTCCATCTTCAGAAGATACTTGGCTATTACGCAGCATAAAGAAGTTATTGCCAATTGGCTGTACTTCTAAATAATCATAGAAGGAGGCTATTTCTATTAACTTTTCCCAGGGTTCATTACGGATAATTGCTTGGATCACTTCACCTGCTTCACAAGCCGAACCAATAATCAGCCCTTCCCGATGTCTTTGCAGCAACGATTTTGGTATCCGCGGCCGGCGTTGAAAATATTCCAGATGGGATGCCGTAATTAAGCGATAAAGATTCTTCAAACCAATTTTATTTTGAGCCAAAAGGATAATATGACTGCTTTTCAGTTGATTCAAAGGCTGATTACCCGCTAAATCATCAATTAAATAGCCCTCAATGCCTAAGATGATTTTAACGCCATATTTCGCTCCTGCTTCTACGGCTTCCGGGAATGCCTGCACTACTCCGTGGTCGGTAATAGCTACGGCCTCATGGCCCCAGTAGCTTGCCCTTTGAATCAATTCATCTGCCGTAGAAATTCCATCCATCGTGGACATACGCGTATGCAAATGCAATTCAATCCTTTTTTCCTTGGCTTGATCCTCGCGAATAACTGGGGTCGTTCGCAACAGATCCCGCGGCATCAGAGTCAGCACTGAGTCAAAGCGATCATATTTTACACTGCCCCGGACTTTCACCCATTCTCCTTTTTTTAGATCAAGGTTCTGTTGACCTTCTTCCAGAAAAACTTTAGCGGAAATCGAATCCGATTTATCTGACATTATAAAGGTCAGCAATTGACGGCCGGTATTTAATTTTCGATATTCAATCTCAAACACTTGTCCCGCCACGATAATCTGACGTTCTTCATCTTGAACTTCATGTAAGGGGACAGGTTCTCCTTCAAACTCTTTTCCCAGCAAACATGATTTCCGGCTTTTTTGGGGTTCTGCCACACATTTGGCTTGCGCAGAAATAAGTTGCTGTAAATATTCTAATTCCGCCGTTTCATTGTGGCGGGCCAGCTCCATAGGATTAATGCTGGTGTCCAGTTCACAAATAATCCGTGGTTTAAGATGATAATGAGTTTGAAAATATTTTTCCACAATGTGTTGTTTCGAACGAAAATATTCAATCCCTAAAGCATTCGGAATGAATAAACGTAATTCATCCTTGGATACTTGATAGCGTGTTTCACCAAGCCAGCCTTTCATAGAAGGCAAAAGATTGGTAATATCCCGCACAATTTCCCCCCAGTGTTTCTCACAAAGAGATTTTAAAGTTCTAACCGGCACTGCATAGTCAACACGCCATTCAACCTTTTTAATCTCCGGAACTTGTGACCTGAGCAGCGCTTCCACATTTGCCAAACTGGCTTCCTCCAGTTCGAATGGCGAAGAAATGTGGAGGACCCATCGCCCTTGTTGGGGAAAGACCTCCACCTGCATTAGCTCTACCGTCTTCAGCTCACTTTGCAATGCTTCAATTCGATCCGTAGGAAGTTTTAAAATAAACGGCACTTTCAGCAACGGAAGAGACCTAATCATGTATATCCCCCTTACTCGAGGTTCGAGAATTTTGAAGTTCGAAGTTCGAAGTTCAAATCCCAATCTAATTGAACATTAATGGCATTAGTCAGAGTTTAAATTAAGCGCTTTGTCGATCATAGTTTTAACCAGTCCGGCGAGTTCCTGAACAGGCACAAGCTTTGTTTCGCCAGTTTTCCGATCTCTTAATTCAACCTGACCGTTAGCCAAAGTTTTACTTCCAATAGTCACTCTTAAAGGATAGCCCACCAAATCCGCATCCTTAAACTTTACACCGGCACGTTCATCCCGATCATCAAGAATAACTTCCACACCAAGACGCTGCAGCTCCAGATATAGTTTTTCGGCAGTTTCCATAATTAAGGCATCTCTTGTGCTCACCGGTACAATTATGCTTTGGTATGGGGCAATGGACATCGGCCAGATAATTCCATTGTCATCATGATATTGTTCAATTGCCGCGGCAATTAAGCGACTTACGCCAATTCCATAACAACCCATGACACAATACTTTTCTTCTCCGTTTTCATCTAAAAAAGTTGCGCCTAATGCTTTGCTGTATTTTGTTCCCAGTTTAAAAATCTGACCCACTTCAATCCCTCTTGCTTCTTGAAGAGGAACACCACATTTAGGGCAAGCCTCACCAGGTTCAATCATACGTAAATCGGCAACCTGATCGATACGAAAATCCCTGCTGGGAACGATATCCACAATGTGATAATCATCCTTGTTTGCTCCGCATACGGCCTTTTTCATCAGCGGAACTTCTTGATCGGCAATAACCATAAGATGAGCAGGTATTTCAATTGGACCTACAAAGCCCAGTTTACACCCTAAAATCTGCTCTACCACCTCCGGATCGGCCAGTTGCAGAGAGATAAAACCGCCCAGCGCGTTGTTTAATTTTACTTCATTCAAAGCGCGGTCACCACGCAGGAGGACCAAAATTAGTTTTTCATCTCCTTGATAAAGCAGAGATTTCACGAGAGAGGTCTTCGGTACACCTAAAAACTCCGTAATCTCATCAATGGTCCGCATGTTTGGCGTCAACACCGGCTTTCGCTCACCTTCAGGTGAAACATCTTCGATAGCTTGGGGGCGGCACTCCGCTTTTTCCACATTAGCGGCATAACTGCACTCCGAACAATAGACGACGGCATTTTCTCCCGAATCAGCTAAAACCATAAACTCATGAGTGCCACCCGTTCCGCCGATCGCCCCGGCGTCTGCTTCAACTGCCCGGTATGTTAAACCACAACGGGTAAAGATACGGCTATAAGCTTCATACATTTGTTGATAACTTATTTCAAGCCCGGCCTCATCCCGATCAAACGAATAAAGGTCTTTCATAACAAACTCCCGTCCACGCATCAGGCCGAAACGAGGACGCCGTTCATCGCGATATTTATTCTGGATTTGATAAAGAAAAAGCGGCAGCCGTTTATAGGAACGAACTTCATGGCGAACAAGATCGGTAATGATTTCTTCGTGCGTCGGGCCCAGGCAGAATTCCCGCACATGACGGTCTTTTAAACGAAACAGCTCGGCACCGTACACCTCCCAACGCCCACTCTCTTTCCATACTTCAGCCGGCTGCATGATGGGCATAAGAAGTTCCTGACCGCCTTTGGCATCCATTTCCTGGCGAATAATCGCTTCCGCTTTTCTTAAAATTCGCAACCCTAATGGTAAATAAGTATATACTCCGGCCGTTGACTTACGAATCAAACCTGCCCGAACCATCAGTTGATGGCTGACCACCTCTGCTTCTGCCGGAACCTCGCGCAGGGTAGGATTTAATAGTTGGCTGACACGCATATTGTCCATTCCTTTCCTTTAAACGGGCAACTGAAGAATCGCCCACGTTTATTTCATATTCCGTACTTCAGGGTTATTCAAAATTCTCCCTATCTGTATACAAGATTGCCCCACCTTAATTGCCTAATTGCCACTTGTATGATCACGCACATAGTCTTCAATTTCACGCAGCAATGCCGGCAGCAATTCGTTTTCCGAAAGCCGGGCTATAATCTCTCCTTTACGGAACAAAAGACCCATCCCTTTTCCGCCGGCAATCCCGAAATCCGCTTCGCGTGCTTCGCCCGGCCCATTGACTGCACAACCCATGACCGCCACCTTGAGGGGCTTGTCCAGGACAGGAAGGCGGTTTAAGTACTCTTCAACGTTCTCGGCCAATAAGGCTAAGTCCACTTGCGTACGTCCGCAGGTAGGACAACTGATTAACTCTACACTCCGCTGCTTAAGGCCAAGAACACGCAGGATCTCCAAGGCAACGGGAATTTCCCGCACCGGATCACCGGTCAGCGACACGCGAATCGTATCCCCGATTCCTTCAGCAAGCAGTGTCCCAATGCCAATCGCCGATTTTACTACGCCGGAACGTACTGTCCCTGCTTCAGTGACACCTAAATGCAAGGGATAGTCAAGAATTTCCGCGATCCGGCGATAAGCCTCAAGCATCAAGGGGACGGACGATGCTTTGAGTGAGACCTTGATTTTATCATACCCTTCTTCTTCAAGTAGGCGGATATGTCCCAAGGCACTTTCGATCATCCCAGCAGCAGTGGGGCCGTTGTATTTTTGTAAGAATTCTTTCTCTAATGACCCGGCATTAACACCAATGCGAATGGGGATCTGGCGTTCTTTAACGGCACGCACTACCTCTTGGACTTTCCAACGCGCTCCAATATTACCGGGATTAAGGCGCAAACCGTGAACCCCTTGTTCAACAGCCTGGATAGCCAGACGATAATCAAAATGAATGTCGGCGATTACCGGCAGCGGACTGTTTGCGGCAATTTCCTTTAAAGCAGTAGCGGCCTGTTCATCCAAGACTGCCAAACGGACGATTTCACACCCGGCATCCGCCAAAATGTTAATCTGAGCCAAGGTTGCCGTTATATCACGCGTATCCGTATTAGTCATCGATTGTACAACAATCGGAGCTCCGCCACCGATAATCACAGACCCTACAGAAACTGGTTTTGTCTTTTTTCTCGGCAATATTTCCCCCCCCTACTTCAAATCCCTCTTTATCACCCTGCTTTAGTGAATAAACGCATGATATCTTTATAAGTAACAGCGATCATTAAAACCATCAGCAAAACAAAACCCATTAAGTGAATCATATTTTCTTTTTCAGGGTTGAGGGATTTGCCCCTTACCCCTTCGAGCAATAAGAAGACAATCCGGCTCCCATCAAGGGCAGGGATGGGAAACAAGTTAATAAGTCCTAATTGAATACTTAATATGCCCGTTAAACTCAATAAATTTGCTAAACCCTGCCGGACACCTTCCCCAATGACCTGTGCTATCATAACCGGACCACCTACATCGGCCGGAATCTTCCCCGTGATCATTTGTGCTAAAGCAACTATGATATACTTTGTAAAATCCAACGTTCGTTCCAATCCCAACCGGGCAGATTGGAGAATAGAGGCATGCGCATAAGTAATTTCCGGAGCAATCCCGATCATCCCATACCCGGTTTGAACATCCTTTTCTGTCTTGACCAATACTGTTTGCTGTTGTTGTCCTTCGGCCCGCTCGATCGTTAGGCTTAATAATTGATCCGGCTTGGAATGAATTACTTCTGTCAAACGAGACCAATCCGGCGTTGGCTCATTGTTCACTGCAAGTATTTTATCTCCCGGCTGAATCCCCGAAGCAACTGCCGGCATTTCAGAAACAAGTGAACCAACTTGATTTGAGGTTCCTGCTGTCGGAATCCCGAGATAGGCAAAAACGCATACAAATAAGATTATCGCCAAAACAAAGTTCATAATCGGTCCGGCTGCTATCACCGCCATACGCTGCAAAACCGGCTTATTCATAAAACTCCGTGCATCATGGATAGGAACAATCACTTCTTTCCCATTGTCATCAAATTCTGCATCCATTCCATAAAGTTTGACAAATCCCCCTAATGGAATAAGCCGTAGAGAATAAAGCGTTTCCTTACCTTGATAACCTACAATTTTCGGGCCAAAACCAAAACTGAATTCAAGAACTTTTACCCCATACCATTTCGCCACTATATAGTGCCCGAATTCGTGGATAATGACCATGCTTCCAAAAACAAAGATGATAGCGAGTGTCGTTAACACTTTAATCCCCCTTTATCGATGCTTGAAGTTCGATGTTCGAAGATCGAATGTGCCTAATCTCATTACGTGTTTCTTATCTTTCCCTGATTCGTCGTTAATACGTGGTTTAAACTCTTGGTTTAAATCTCGAATCTCTAATATCGAACTTCGACTTTCGAGATAAGTTCTGCCACTCGTTGGCGTGCCCAATCGTCTGCATCGAGTATGCTTGCCAAATCCAAATTATCTAAAACATCATGTTCTGAACATACTTTTTCGACAATGTCATAAATTCCAAGATAAGTGACCTTCTCTTGCAGGAATGCCTGCACAGCAATTTCGTTGGCTGCATTCATCACTACCGGTAAAGTACCGCCGCGTCGTCCTGCCCGGTATGCCATTTCGAGTGCAGGAAAAGCAGCCGGATCCGGTTCATGAAAGGTTAAAGTCCTCCCTCGAAGGTTAAGACGTTCAAAGGGATTCTTCCAGCGAGTAGGATAACTGAGAGCATATTGAATTGGCAGCCGCATATCCGGTCTTCCTAACTGGGCGAGTACTGAACCATCCCGATATTCGACCATGGAGTGGATTACACTCTGCGGATGAATGAGAACCTCTATTTCATCATACTCCATATTAAATAAATAATGTGCTTCGATTACTTCCAGTCCCTTGTTCATCAACGTTGCCGAGTCAATAGTAATTTTAGCACCCATATTCCAGTTGGGATGGCATAGGGCTTTCTCTAACGTGACAGTTGCTAATTGTTCCTTAGTCCATCCAAAAAAAGGGCCCCCCGAAGCAGTTAGGATGATCTTTTCAATGGTGTCATGATTTTCCTCCAGACACTGAAAAATGGCAGAATGTTCACTATCCACCGGTAGGATGGGGCACTTCATCTTTCTCGCCGTTGACATGACCAAGTCCCCGCCGGCAACCAAGGTCTCTTTATTAGCCAAGGCAATAGTTTTGCCTGCTTCCAATGCAGCCAGCGTAGGTTCCAAGCCAATCCGGCCGGAAACTGCCGTGACAACGGTATCTACTTTAGGGTCGATAACAGAACAAATAATCCCTGACATACCCTGGTCGACCTTAATTGACAAATCTTTTAGCCGACTCCGCAGTTCACGGGCGGCACTCTCATCCATCATCACAACGGTTTCAGGATGAAAAAGCCGGGCTTGTTGTTCCATAAGTTTAACACTTTTATCGGCCACCAAGGCATGAATCTTGAGGTGCTCATTCGCGTGGCGTACGACATCCAGGGTTTGACACCCAATTGAGCCTGTTGATCCTAATATAGTGAGCGTTTTCAACGCCAATCATCTCTTTCTGCTATTATTAATATCGCCTGCCAAAGTACTCTCTGTTTAATTTATCCTCAATTACTTTACTTAGGAGCGCCAATGATTTTCGCTTTTCGTATGGCCTCATAACAAATAACCAGTGTCGGTCCCAAAATAAGACCTATAGCACCTAAAAACTGAAGTCCGATGTACATGGAAATAAGTGTTGGAAGCGGATGTATCCCAATTCCATCTGCCAATACTTTGGGCTCTAAAAACTGTCGTACTGTGATCACAATGAGCCAAAGTGCCAACACTTTCAAGGCATCTCCGAAAGAACCCATAATAATAAGACCGATGCTCCAGGGTACAAACAGCATTCCTGTGCCGACAATCGGCATAATATCCAAAAGTCCTGCCAATACACCCAAGGTGACAGCATAACGATTTCCCATCAGAAATAAACCTAAAATGATTACAAATGTTGTAATAGAAATCAAAATTGTTTGCGCCCGTAGATATCCTACGATGGCCGCTCCCAAATCCTCGCTGATTACCCGAGCACTGGCGTACCAACGGTTAGGGAACAATTTTGAAATAAACTGTTTTACATTTGGATATGATGCGCTGATCAACAAGGTAGCAACAAGGGACACCACCAGGATAATAAATACACGCGGTAATGCAGTCAGAAAACTTAGTAAAAAGAGACTCCCTGATTTGGCCCATTCCTGAAGCGTTCTTGCTACGCTTTCCGTTGATGCATACAAAGTATTCTGAATTTGAGGATTCACTTTGACAAATTTTTCGACAGTATCCACTTGTTTGTTCACCAGATCCACGAGATAACCGTAATTAGGGAACGTGACTGCTAAATCGGATAATTCTGTATAAAGACGGGCAACGATTAAAAAGATAAAAAGGCTTACTCCGGCAATTGCTATTATGAGGGTGAGTACAGATGCATACGTCCGACGGAGCCGAATACCGCGCATCAGTCGCACAACAAGCGGTTCAAGCAAGAAAGCAAGCAGAAAGGCGATAATAAATGGCAAAAGAGCACTGAAGATTTTGGAAATGACTTGACCGAAAACAGGTAAAAATTCTTGAAAAAAATATGTAAAAGCTTTTAAAATTACAATCCCAGTTGTTACAATTGCAAGCCGGTTTACGTTTGTCCATAGAGGATGTTTCTGGATGCCCATGCTCACACCTCACGTAAATAATATAAGCCCATAATACACTAAAGGAAGTACAAAAATTAAACTATCGAATCGGTCCAAGATCCCACCGTGTCCTGGAATAATCTTTCCGGAATCTTTAACACCAGCGCTGCGCTTTAAAGCAGATTCGAACAAATCACCAATTTGTGCGCTGATTCCGATGACCAAAGCCAAGATAACATAAACTATCCAAGCAGCTCCGCCGACATGGAGCCAGAGCACTAAGGCCACTGCAACACTAATCAATAATCCGCCAAGTGAGCCTTCGACGGTTTTCTTTGGACTAACCTGAGGGGCTAAAAGATGGCTTCCAAATTGTCTCCCAATAAGATATGCACCCATATCCGTAGCCCATACCAAAAAGATTGTAATAAAGGTCCATTCCAGTCCACTTGGGTGCTGACGAAGCAGATAAAGATGGGATAATAAAAAAACCGAATAAACGACTGCTATTAAATTAAAACTTGCATCTGATAGAGATGTCTTGGGATAAGTCAAGGCAAACCGCCCAAATCCGATTAACAACCAGAAGATAAGAACCGGCAGTATCCATTCTACCCTACCACTTAATAAACTAAACAACCAAATGACTGAAACAAGCATCGTTAATTTTGACCAAGTGTGAATACCCATTTGCTTACCAATTAACATAAACTCCCATAAGCCAAATAACGTTAATACAATTACCAAAAATGCTGTATATTGCCCACCCAAATATATTAGTCCTAAAAAAAGTGGTGCACCAATCATGGCACTGATTGTTCTTTTAAGCATGTGCTCTCCTTAATTTTTATGTATTCCACCGAAACGACGATCACGCTCCTGGTACACTTTGATCGCTTCAAGTAAAGCCTTCTGATCAAAATCCGGCCAGAACTCTTCCACTACAACAATTTCTGTATAGGCCAATTGCCAGAGCAAGAAATTACTTAACCTCATTTCACCTGAGGTTCGAATCAGTAAATCTGGGTCAGATAACCCTTGGGTGTAGAGAAATTCATTAAAACGTCGCTCGTCAATATCTTCAATTCGCAGCTTCCCATTCAGAACTTCTTTACTTAAACTCTTGACTGCATCAATAATTTCAGCCCGTCCGCCATAATTTAAAGCAATGTTAAAAATGAGACCTGTATTGTCACGAGTAAGTTCTATCGCCTGAGCTATTTCCTGTTGCGCCTTCTGCGGTAAGTCTGTCATTTTCCCCATGGAACGAATCACGACCTTGTTTTCATGCAGTTCTTGGAGTTCTTTCCGCAAGTACTCTATGAGCAGGTCCATCAACACTCCCACTTCATCTTTAGGCCTTTTCCAATTTTCCGTAGAGAAGGCATAAACAGTCAAGATCTCGATTTTAAGTTTGGAACATGTTCTAACGATCTCTCGTAAAGCCTCAACACCCGCCCGATGCCCTAATGAGCGAGGAAGCGCTCGTTTTTGGGCCCATCGTCCATTTCCGTCCATGATAATGGCAATATGACGAGGGAGGCGGTCCATAGCAACCTGGTCTACCGGGTCTACTGATTCATCTTTTCTCTTTTCACATGGTTTGAGCAACATCGTTCCATCTCCCCTACTCATAGTTCGATATTCGATATAGCGTTCGCTTTTAACTACGAACTACAAGAACAATAAACGACTACTGATTAATAGACCACATACTACGAAAAATCGCATAATATTCGTACTCACTGACATAAATTTCGAACTACGAATTCGGCCTTTGGACCACGATTCTTCGCTACTCGAACTAGCAAATATTGAATAGACCCCTCTTCGAAGTTCGTGGTTCGTGTTTCGCGTTCTACGTTTGAATATCGAACCACGAATCACGTATAACGAACATCAAGTAAGGGGTCTATGATGGTCTTAGCGAAAACTCTTCATATACTAAGACAACCTCCACACGATCGTCGATTTCTCTAACTCGGACTACACGGCAACTTCCCCACGTTTTCATTTTACCATGAGGACGCGAAATTTGAAAAGCCTAAGGTTTGCCCATTCTTTCAAGTTCAAGTCGTACCTCGTTCCAATTTCGACCAAGTAACTCATGAATCATACTTCTGTAATTTCTCTTTCCTTAATCTCCATGACATGATCGATATCTTTAATAATCTTGTCTGTCAGCTTCTGAACATCTTCTTGGGCCCTCTTGATCTCATCTTCAGAGGTCTGGTGATCTTTCTCAAGTTTCTTAAGCTTATCATTGACATCCCTGCGCACGTTGCGGACAGCAACACGCGCTTCTTCAGCCTCTTTTTTTACTTTCTTGACCAATTCCAAGCGCCGCTCAGCCGTAAGTTGGGGGATAATCAAGCGAATCACTGTACCATCACTTGACGGATTTAAACCCAAATCTGATTTCATGATTGCCTTTTCAATAGCTGGAAGAACATTTCTGTCCCAAGCCTGAATAACCAGCAATCTTGGTTCAGGAGCAGAGATATTGGCAAGCTGATTAATTGGAGTAGGAGCCCCATAGTAATCAACAGTTACTCTGTCCAAAATACTTGGATTTGCGCGGCCCGCCCGAATTGATGCATACTCTCTCCGTAAGACATCAACCCCCTTTTGCATCCGCTCTTCCGCATCTTTTAGAATCTCATTAATCATTACTTATCCCTCCCTACATAAGTTCCAATGGCTTGGCCCATAATTACTCTTCGAATATTTCCGAATATTGTAAGGTCAAATACTATAATAGGAATATTATTGTCCATGCAAAGTGAGACAGCAGTAGAATCCATTACACCCAGTCCTTTGCTCAGGACATCTAGATAACTTAAACGGTTAAACTTCTTTGCTTGAGGATTCTTTAACGGATCCGAATCGTAAACCCCATCTACCCGTTTAGCCATCAAAATGACATCAGCCTCAATCTCAGCTGCCCTTAAAGCAGCCGTTGTATCCGTCGAAAAGTAAGGATTACCTGTTCCAGCTGCAAAAATCACAATACGTCCTTTTTCCATATGTCGAATCGCTCGACGCCGAATGTAAGGTTCTGCGACCTGTCGCATTTCAATAGCTGATAAAACACGGGTATCTGACCCTGCCTTTTCCAAAGCATCCTGCAAAGCCAAGGCATTCATCACTGTTGCCAGCATGCCCATATAATCAGCCGTAGCACGATCCATCCCTTGGGCACTGCCCGCAATACCACGCCATAAGTTTCCGCCACCAACAACCAGGCAAACTTCAATTCCCATACCTCGAATTTCCGCTACCTGAGTTGCAACAGAAACCAGCATATCATGTTGAAGGCCAAAACCCTGAGTTCCAGCAAGTGCTTCTCCGCTAATTTTAAGAACCAGTCGACGATATCGTGGTTTTTCCATAATTAACCTCCATTAATCTAATTCAACACTAGAGAGGTGAAACCCTCTCACGTTCGAAAAAGAGAACACCGGGGTGTTCTCTAGATAGATTGTCGGTTTACTTTCGATTTATTTCTCTCGATTTATTTCTTTCATGACTTCTTCTGCTAAATTATCTTGTCGTTTTTCAAGACCTGCGCCTAATTCATAGCGGGTAAAACGACGAATAACAATGCGCTCCCCCGTTTTAGCGATTTTTTCAAGTACCAATTCTCGTACGCTCTTATCTTGGTCTTTTACGAATGCTTGTTCCATTAAACAAACTTCTTTATAGAACTTTTCTAGCCGACCTTCCACCATCTTTTCAATGATCTTCTCAGGCTTTCCCTCATTCAAAGCTTGTGCCTTTAAGATATCTCTTTCATGTTGAAGTACTTCTGGAGGTACATCTTCTTTATTTATATATTGTGGGTTTAACGCTGCAATATGCAACCCAAGATCACGAACTAATGTTTTAAATTCTTCTCCCCGAGCAACAAAGTCTGTTTCACAGTTCACTTCAAGCAACACACCAATGCGTCCACCGCCATGGATATACGACTCAACAGTACCTTCAGCTGCAATCCGCCCTTCCTTTTTGGCAGCGGCTGCAAGTCCCTTCTTGCGTAGATAATCACAGGCCTTTTCGATCTCACAATTACATTCTTGAAGTGCCTTTTTGCAATCCATCATGCCTGCCCCGGTACGTTCCCGAAGCTCTTTTACTTGAGCTGCGCTCACACCTGCCATATTTTATTCCTCCAATTCGCTGCACGATGCTTTATGTATTATGCTTTATGTTTTATGCCATATGTTTTATCTTTTATGATTTATGCTTTACCCTTCGTTTACTTCTTTAACTTCCTCTTCGCTATCGCTGCTTTGTTGTCCTTCAATGATCGCATCAGCCATCTTCGAAGTAAGCAATTTGACTGCACGAATTGCATCATCGTTAGCCGGAATTACAACATCAATTTCATCCGGATCGCAGTTTGTATCCACAATTGCAACGATCGGAATTTTTAAACGACGTGCTTCTGCAACCGCAATACGCTCTTTACGAGGATCTATGATAAATAATGCATCGGGAAGTTTTTTCATATCTTTGATGCCACCTAAAAAACGTTCCAACTTCTCCATTTCATGACGAAGTGCAGAAACTTCTTTCTTCGTAAGCACATCAAAAACGCCTTCTGCTTCCATCCGCTCCAAATCCCGCAAACGCTCAACACGTTTTTGAATCGTTTGATAATTCGTTAGCATACCACCTAACCAACGCTCATTTACATAATACATACCACAACGTTTTGCTTCATCTCTGACCGTCTCATGAGCTTGTTTCTTAGTACCGACAAACAACATGGTACCACCATCGGCAGCCAAGTTCCGAACAAAGTTATAGGCTTCGTCCACCATTTTAACGGTTTTTTGCAGATCAATAATATAAATCCCATTACGCTCCGTAAAAATATAGCGAGCCATTTTCGGATTCCACCGACGTGTTTGATGTCCGAAGTGGACACCAGCTTCCAATAATTGTTTCATAGAAATTACTGCCATTGTGTTTAGCCAACTTTCTTTGTTTTTTTCTTCCGCAGGTTCATCTTAAAGCGCCCCCTGCCTACCGCCTTCTGACAGGGAACTACGCCTTAATCCCTCTGCGTGCTTAATTAATCACACCGTAAATAGATTAGCACATTCTTTAGGGCTTTGCAACGAATTACCCTTAAAATATCAGTATCTTAATAAATCAAACCAGTATAATTCTTGACATAGGATCGTAAATTGTATTTCTCTATGAAATTTTCTAAGTCACTCATAAGCTCGGGAAAAGGAAAATAGAATTCGCTCACATAATAAAGCTTATCTTCCGTACGGATCTGAGCAAGTTCCTGTCCTTTTCTATCTGAATAGAATGTTACCCGACGAATAATCTGTGGTTCCAAGATGTGTTTACCAAGTAACGAGTAAAAGATAATATGCTGATCGTTAATTTGCACATGTTTGCTCTTTCCCAAAACACATAAGAAGATAACTCCAAGTGCCGTTGTAATATAAATCCCTATGAGTATCCTTAGTTCTATGATTGGGAGTTTACTAATAAAATGGATACCACCAATAATAAGGGGATATAGGATCAGAAACATAACAGCAGGTAAGAGAAGCGGTTTGAATTGGTAAACATAATCATGTTCATCATTGAAATAACTCTCCTGTTGAATCATGTAAAATTACCCCTCCTTTTAGTCAATTTTAGCCCGTTATTAACAGAGGGAGACTTTTTTATCTTGCATGTTTAATACTCTTATCTAATTCGTCCATTAAATAATCGTTAAGAATTCGAATATACGTGCCTTTCATACCTAACGATTTGGACTCAATCACACCAGCTGATTCAAATTTACGCAGTGCATTGACAATAACAGAACGAGTTATCCCCA
The DNA here is from genome assembly GCA_050945735.1 of Desulfosporosinus sp. Classification (GTDB taxonomy): domain Bacteria; phylum Bacillota; class Desulfitobacteriia; order Desulfitobacteriales; family Desulfitobacteriaceae; genus Desulfosporosinus. Next base: position 8,555 of record JBMNTM010000002.1, on the reverse strand, counting down.
CGCGATCAGCAATTTTACTGGCTACTAAAAGTCCTTCCTCTCCGCCCAATTCAGCAAAGATGTGTTCCACAGCCTCATGTTCCGAATATGACAGGGTTCCTACGGCAATTTGAACAGCGACCTTTTTACGAGCTTCCTCTTCTGCTCGTTCCACCTTCATTTGTAAAATTTCCATACCTACAACTGTTGCCCCGTATTCAGCCAGGACTAAATCATCCTCTTGAAACTCTTCATCATATTTTGCTAATACTAGCGTTCCTACCCGTTCGCCTCCACCTAATATAGGAACGACAGTTGTAAGCTTATTCCGAAAACGACACAGCTGTTCAGAATTAAATATACAGCCATGATCAACCTGCGCGATATTGGTTATTGTCTCGTCGATTTTCATCAGACCTTCAATATAACTTTGAGGGAAACGCTTGGATCGATTAACAATATCTTCCAATGTTTCACAAGTAAAATCGTTCATAAAGCTATAGCCCAAGATCTTTCCACGTCGACCTACAATATAAATGTTGGCTGTCAGCACTTGACCAAGAACCTTGGCTACATCCATACATTTAACCGGCTCTCCCTTACGTTGAATTAACTTATTAACAATTCTGGTTTTTTCTAATAACGTCTTTTTCATAATATAATTATCCTCCTAAGGACATTTGCTTGAGAAGTCGATCATCTATAGGATATAACGCGCCAAATCCTGATCCTGAACCACATCACTTAATCGTTTTTGAACATATTCTTGATTAATAATCACTGTATAATCTTCAGGCAATTCGGAAGCTTCGAAAGACAATTCCTCAATTACTTTTTCTATAATTGTGTGAAGCCGCCTAGCCCCAATATTTTCAGTGTTCGAGTTTACTTTGTAGGCAACCTCTGCTAATTCATCAATAGCATTCTCTGTAAAATTCACCTTAATTCCTTCAGTTTCCAATAAGGCACTGTATTGTTTAATCAACGACGATTGGGGTTCCGTAAGAATACGTTTAAAATCGGCAACACTTAATGATTCAAGTTCTACACGAATAGGGAATCTTCCCTGAAGTTCCGGAATAAGATCTGATGGCTTGCTGATATGGAAAGCACCGGCAGCAATAAAAAGGATGTGATCGGTTTTAACCGGACCATACTTAGTTGTAATCGTAGATCCTTCCACGATCGGGAGAATGTCACGTTGTACTCCTCCCCTGGATACATCTGGACCGCCCGCACTCTCGCGACCAGCAATTTTATCGATTTCGTCCAGGAAAACTATTCCCTCATCTTCTGTTCTTTGAATAGCTTCTTGAACCGCTTCATCGTGATCAATTAAATTTTGAGTCTCTTCATGTATTAAGATTTTGCGTGCTTCGCGAACGGTTACGTTTCTCTTCTTATGTCTCTTGGGGAGTAATCCGGACATCATATCCTGAATATTCAAGCCCATTTCCATCATATTATTGTTGCCAAACATATCAGTAAGTGGCACTGTATCTTCAACTGCAATTTCAATAATCCGGTCTTCCAGGTCCCCACGCCGCAAGCGTTCGGCTACTAGCTTACGTTCTTTCTCCATTTCGGGAGTAACGTTGATCTCTTTTTCTGATTCCAGCTTTTGACCGAATAATATCTGAAAGGGATTAGCGGATGTACCCTCTGAGCGTTTTCCGGGAACTAATAGCTCGATCAAGCGTTGCTCTGCCTTGATTGCCGCCTGGGCTTGTACCTTTTCTGCGCGCTCTGCCTTCACCATCCGTAAGGCTATCTCGACTAAGTCGCGAATAATAGATTCCACATCCCTGCCCACATAACCCACTTCGGTAAATTTCGTAGCTTCGATCTTAATAAAGGGGGCACGAACAAGCTTTGCCAACCGCCGGGCAATCTCTGTCTTCCCTACTCCAGTTGGGCCAATCATTAAGATGTTTTTAGGTACGATCTCTTCCTGTAATTGCTCTGGTAAACAAGAACGACGGTAACGATTACGCAAAGCAATCGCTACAGCTCGTTTTGCCGCATCTTGTCCCACAATATACCGGTCCAATTCACTTACTATTTCCCGAGGCGTCAAACTGTCCAATGTCTCACTCCCTATAACTCTTCCACATTTATTTGTTCATTAGTATAAACGCAAATCGAAGCAGCCACATACATCGCTTCCCGAACGATCTCCTTCGTTGGCAAATCTGTATGTTTCACTAAAGCGCGCGCAGCTGCTAAAGCATAGTTACCGCCTGATCCAATAGCGGCAATTCCATCGTCCGGTTCAATTACTTCACCGGAACCGGAAATAATCAAAAGATTTTGAATATCCGCTACAATAAGAAGTGCTTCAAGGTTACGCAGTAATTTGTCAGTTCGCCATACCTTTGCCAGTTCTACAGCCGCCCGTTGAAGGTTTCCATGATATTCTTCCAGTTTTTGTTCAAACTTATCAAAAAGGGTAAACGCATCCGCTACGGATCCCGCAAACCCTGCAATCACTTTGCCATTATACAAACGTCGTACTTTCCGAGCTTGGTGCTTCATTACGGTCGCCTGCCCAAAGGTTACTTGCCCGTCACCTGCTATGGCTACGTGTTTTCCCTTTTTCACAGCAACAATAGTTGTTGCCTGAAACATAAACTAACACCACCTTAACTAAAGTTTACTCGGGCATTTTTAGCGTGTCAAGTAAATTGTAGATAATTTTCATCCTTTTATGAAAATTCACTCTTTTAATGGTCCCTGTGCTACTTTCGCCCGGGGATGAGTCTGAGCATAGACTTTTTTAAGCCGTTCACGAGTGAGATGTGTATATATTTGAGTTGATGAAAGCTTTTGATGCCCCAATAACTCTTGAACACTTCTTAAATCCGCTCCGCCGTCCAACATATGTGTCGCAAAAGAATGGCGAAGCATATGTGGATTTACATGTTGTTCCAGACTAATTTTAGCGACTAACTTGTTCAAAATCCGTCTGACAGACCTAGCTGATAACCGCGTCCCTTGGTAATTAAGAAAAAGAATATTACTTTGATCATCCCTCATTCTGAGATACCTCTTAATAGCCTGGATCGCATAGTTTGTAATTGGAACCACCCGTTCTTTGCTCCCCTTCCCGAGGATTCGTATCAGACCAACCTCTAAATCAAGGTTCTCCAAGTTTAAGCTAACAAGCTCACTTACTCTTAGCCCGGATCCATAGAGCAATTCGATAATTACTTGGTCGCGAAAACCCAGGAGATTTGTACAATCCGGAGCCCGGAGCAGCATTTCAACTTGGTCTAAATATAAAAAATTCGGTAGTTTACGTCCCTGCTTCGGACTCGCTACCCGCTGCACTGGATTTATTTGAATTAATTCCTTAGAGCATAAAAATTTAAAAAACGACCTAAGAGCAGCAAGTTTACGAGCCATACTCTTGCGCTTTAATCCATGCTCTGCCAAAAACCCAAGAAAATTACGTACAATATTAACATCAATTAAATCAACTGTAAGCGCTTCGGGTTTAAGACCCAGTTCAAAGGCAGCAAACCTAAAAAACTGAATTAGGTCAGTTTGATAAGCAGCGACCGTGAGTTCGGATCGATTTTGTGAATATTGATAACCCGAAAATAGATTTAATGCATCATCTACCAACACATGCTTACCTCCCCAAATCTTCCCGCGCACAAAACTCACATAAAGCTTTCAAAGCCCGCTCAGAAATCTGGACATTTTTTTGACGCTTATTACGAATCCGCTCCGGCAAGGGGGGAAGTAATCCAAAGTTAATATTCATAGGCTGAAAATTTTCACTGGGCGACTCTTCCAAATGACGTGCCAGTCCACCTAATGCGGTTTCGGATGGAAAGATAAGTGGTTCCAGCTGTCGAAGGCGCCGCCAAACATTAAGTCCTGCTAAAAGCCCACTGGCTGCGGATTCAATATATCCTTCGACCCCGGTCATTTGACCGGCAAAAAAGACCTCCGGTTTTAGCTTTAAACTGAAATCCGCATTGAGGACTTTTGGAGCATTAAGAAAAGTATTGCGATGCATCACTCCATAACGCACAAATTCGGTATTTTCCAACCCGGGAATTAATGAAAAAACTCTTTTTTGCTCTCCCCATTTTAAACGGGTTTGAAAGCCTACCATATTATAAAGCGTACCGGCCAGATTTTCCTTCCGTAGTTGTACTACAGCATAAGGGGTTAAACCGGTCCTTGGGTCCCGCAAACCAACAGGCTTCAGAGGACCATACGCCAGTGTTTGGAGACCTCGCTTAGCCATCACTTCCACCGGCAAACAACCCTCAAAAACATTTCCTTCTTCAAAACCCTTGACTTCTACTGTCTCCGCTTGAACTAAAGCCTTGTAGAACAAGTCATACTCTTCTTTGGTCATGGGACAGTTCAGGTAGTCAGCTTCTCCCTTATTATAACGGGAAGCCCAAAAGGCCTTATTCAAATCTATGGATTCCAGCGTAACAATCGGAGCCGCGGCGTCATAAAAAAACAGCGTTTCTTCTCCGGTTAACCTTACTATGTCTTCTGCCAAATCATCGGATGTCAACGGACCGCTTGCCACAATGGTAAGCCCCAGCTGCGGAATCCTATGTACTTCTCTCCGCTGAATACGGATATTCGGATGTTCCTCCAACCTTTTTGTGACCTCATTGGAAAAGAGTTCCCGATCGACTGCTAAAGCACCGCCGGCGGGAACTGCGTTATGATCCGCAGCACTCATGACCAGGGAGCCCAAACGACGCATTTCTTCTTTCAGTAACCCCACCGCATTATCTAAACCGGCCCCGCGTAGGGAATTGCTGCAAACCAGCTCTGCAAATCGGTCGGTATGGTGTGCCGGGGTAAATTTAGTCGGGCGCATTTCATATAAATCAACCATCACACCACGTTCGGCAAGTTGCCAAGCAACTTCGGAACCTGCAAGACCCGCACCGATAACGGTAACACGCTGCATGTACAATTCTCCTTCTTCCAACATTGCAGTATAAGCGGAATTTACACTTCCTCCATCACCATAGTATAACGACATTCCGGATTCGTGCATACCCTTTTCTTTTTTTGTTTTGAAGACTTGATCACCATTATCTGCTGGCACTCCGGACAAGGTTCCGGAGCCGGCATTTCCCATGATACAAAACAGCATTCCGGATAGCCGCTGCAGCCATAAAACTTCCGCCCTTTCTTTGAACGTCGGATGACTATGGGTTTGCTACATTTTGGACACTTTATACCTACTTCTTCATAGTAGGGCTTAGTATTTCGGCACTCTGGAAAACCTGGACAGGCCAAAAATTTACCAAAGCGGCCCATTTTAATCACCAAGTTTCGCTTACATAAATCACACACTTCATCAGAAACTTGATCCTCTATTTTAACTTTCCCAATCTTCTCTTCAGCCTGAGCCAAAGTCACGGAGAACGGCTCATAATATTCTTCAACCACTGACTTCCAAAGAGCCTTTCCTTCTTCAATCAGATCAAGCTTTTCTTCCAAATTTGCCGTAAACTCCAAATTTATAATATCTGGGAAATGTTCTTTAAGCAGAGTAATCACAATTTCTCCGAGTTCCGTAGGAAGGAGTTGCTTTTGCTCTTTGACAACATATCCCCGTGTTTGAATTGTTTCAATAGTTGGCGCGTACGTACTTGGTCTTCCAATCCCTTCCTCTTCCAACTTACGAACAAGCGAGGCCTCTGTGAAGCGTGGCGGCGGTTCCGTAAAATGTTGTTTATCATGGAGTTTTACAAGTTTTAGTTTTTCGCCGGGAAAAACTGGAAGCGTCAATGAACTTTGTTCCCCATTAACTACATTATCCTCTTCGTCTTTACCTTCCACATAAACCGCCAAAAATCCAGGAAAACGAACGTTTGACGCATTTGCTCTAAATAAATAATCTCCTGCCAGAACATCGACGGTTATGGTATCTATGATTGCCGCACTCATCTGACTAGCAATAAAACGCTCCCAGATCAGGCGGTATAAGCGCAGCTGATCGCGTGATAAAATTCCCTTCAGTGTATCTGGTGTCCGTAAAACAGACGTCGGTCGGATCGCCTCATGTGCTTCCTGGGCCCGGACTTTACTTGTGAACCGGTGTGGTTCAGGGGGATAGTAATCGTTCCCATAATTTTCAATAATCCATTTCTTTGCCTCCGCTTGAGCCGTCTCAGCGATCTTGACGGAATCTGTACGCATGTAGGTGATTAAACCTACAGTTCCTTCCTTACCCAGATCAAGGCCTTCATACAATTGCTGAGCCAAGATCATGGTTCGCTTCGGCGAAAAACCCAATTTACGATGGGCTTCTTGCTGCAAACTACTCGTTACAAAAGGAGGAGAAGGAAATTTTTTCTTTTCTTTTTTACGAATATCAGATACTTGAAAATCTATACCCGCTAAATCATTCAAAACGGCTTCCATTGCTGTTCGAGTGGAAATGGTAATCTTCTGCTGTGATTTTTTTATAAGCTTTGCTGAGAATAATCCACCGCCAGATTGAAGATCTGCCGTTAAGCTCCAATACTCATCCGGAACAAAAGCCCTAATCTGCTCTTCCCGCTCCTGAATTAAACGTACCGCTACAGATTGAACCCGGCCGGCACTTAAACCCTTCTTAATTTTCCGCCAGAGCAAAGGACTTAATTGATAACCAACCAAACGGTCCAATACCCTGCGAGCTTGCTGAGCATCCACCCTATTCATATCGATCTGACGCGGTTGTTTGAGTGCTGCCCGTATAGCAAGTTTGGTTATTTCATTAAATTCAATGCGTATCTTTTTTTTTATGTCCAGACCAAGCAAATGAGAAAGATGCCATGCAATCGCTTCCCCCTCACGGTCAGGGTCAGAAGCCAATAACACTTTATCTGCCCCTTTAGCTTCCTGACGTAAAGCTTTAATCAAACTTCCCCGCCCACGAATCGTAATATATTTGGGTTCGAATTGGTGTTCTATGTCCACACCTAATTGACTTTTAGGCAAGTCTCGCAAATGTCCCATTGAAGCTTTAACTGAATATCTACTTCCTAAAAATTTGCTAATTGACTTTGCCTTGGCTGGGGACTCTACAATAACAAGCGTTTTTGACATAATTTCACCTCAAATAAACTAAAGGAAACTCTTTTTTCGAGTTCGAAGCACTCCTCATCCTTACAAATAACCAACTTGGATCATTCACTAAAGTATTCAGGTTCGGCGTTAGTAAAACTAAGCCCTATCTTAACGCCTTTTTTATAGTATGTCTAGCACTACCGAGCTAATACATAATATTGCCCCGGTAATTGAACAATTTTTCCGCTCAATTGCAGTTCCAATAAAGCCAGTGAAACACTGCTCCCAGAAAGTGTCGAATGCATGGTAATCTGGTCTATATGAAGAGGAACGTCACTTAACTGTTTAAGAATTGACTCAAGATCTGTCTCAGCTTGCAACTCCTTTTTTTCACACGAGCATTTTGTGTTGTGCACTACAGAGTTCTCATGTCTTGACCATGCTGGCACCTCATTTAATATGTCTTCGATCCCCTCCACGATTTTTGCTCCTTGACGTAATAAATGATGAGTCCCTCGGCTCGCCTTGCTAAAAATGGGACCCGGTACAGCAAATACTTCCCGCCCTTGTTCCAATGCAAAATCTACCGTGATTAAAGCACCGCTTTTTTTTGCTGCCTCAACAACCAGAACCCCACGCGAACACCCGCTAATTAAACGATTTCGCGCTGGAAAATTTACTGCATTGGGTGGTGTACCAGGTGTAAATTCACTCAATAATGCACCTTTAGCCAAAATGTCTACGGCCAGGTGCCGGTTTTCCAAGGGATATATCCGATCAAGTCCACAGCCAAGAAAAGCCCAAGTTATTCCCCCACTTTCAAGTGCCCCTTGATGGGCAGCCGTATCAATCCCTCGTGCCAGACCGCTGGCAATTACAATTCCTTTAGCAGCCGCTGCCCGGGCTAGCACCCGTGCAGCGGACTTTCCATAAGCAGTTGCTTGACGGGAACCTACTATAGCTAACACATCTAGCTCCCTTCGTAGATGCCCACGATAATATAAAAGTGGAGGAGCATCTGCCAGCTCAGCTAGTAAAGGAGGATAATCATGTTCATCCGGTATAATCATCCGAATTCCCTGTTTGCTCAAGGACTCTCCGATCTCCCGTGGGTCAATGTCATTTCGTTTCTTTAGAATTTCCCCGATCCATTTGCCTTGATTGGCAATTTGAAGATATTTACTCCGAGAAGCTTCCCACGCTTTTACCGCACTTCCGAAATAAGCAATAAGCTGACGTAAATGTTGGCTTCCAACGCCCTTAATTGTACGAAATGCTGCTCGTATTAACTTTTCCTGTTCAATCCCCAATGCGTCCTCCTCCTTTCCCCTCCTTTTCTGGACTCAAGGACACTTCTCCTGCACAGAATATTGTCGAATATCTACTTTTCAAGTGTAATAATTGTATTTGTCAATCAAATAATTGACCACTTTGCTAACCGAAAAGTTGACCACCCTGGCAAAAAAATAAATGCTACTTACTCATCTGCTTCAGAAGTGTCCGTCACCCCCTCTGTTCCTGACGTGCTA
>JBMNTM010000001.1:0-54186 GCA_050945735.1 Desulfosporosinus sp. | reverse complement strand
TATTATTGATCATATTTTGAATAAATACTCCGTAGCCACGTTGACTATCATTGATAAAAACATGCGTCACAGCTCCGATAATCTTTCCATCTTGTATAATTGGACTGCCGCTCATACCTTGAATAATTCCGCCGGTAACCTCCAATAACCTTGGATCAGTAACTCGCAGGATCATATTTTTGCTATCCGTACGATTATGCATCACACGATCAATATTAACATCGAACTCTTCTATTTTTTCTCCCTCAATCACTGTATAAATCTTGGCAGGTCCAACTTTTACCTCAGATTCCCATCCAACTGGAATTGCCTCTTTGTAATATGGATTTACTACGCGGCCAGTGATACTACCAAATATACCTGTCATGGTATTTTTTTCAATAGTACCTTCAAAAACTGAATTCGTTACAAATGAACCGATTTTTTCACCTGGATGGCCCCGTTTCCCTTTTTCAATCGCGTAAATTGTAGAAGCAATTATTTTCCCATTGGAAACTTCGATTTTTTGATTCGTATCCGCATCTGTGATTACATGTCCAAGGGCGCCATATTGTTTGGAAACAGGGTCTAAAAAAGAGAGGGTTCCAACCCCTGCAGCTTCATTCCGAACAAATAAACCCATACGGTACCTTCCGGTCTCCCTACAAAAAATGGGTTTAATTGTTTTTTCGTAAATTTGTTCTTGATGCTTATAAGTGATATTAATACTCTCTGCTTTCTCTCCGGCTAAATGAACGGCGTTGGACACTTCCTGATCTGTATTGACCTCTTGCGAATTGATTTTCAAGAGAATATCTCCTACTTTTATTCCAGCCTCCTTAGCAGGAAATATTTTTTTCCCCGTGCTGTCAATTACCGGTGCTTGTCCAACTACCATCACTCCTTTTGTTTGTAAAGTGATACCAATTGAATGTCCGCCCGGTAACAACTTCATAGACTTCGTTACTTCAACTTCACCCGATTTTAAGGGAAAAATTCCAAAAAGCTTGTAGGATACTTCCATCTTTTCTAACCCCGGACGATCGGACATTTCTGATAATACAGAAATTGAATTAGAGGAGACTTCTTCTACTTTAATAATCTTGGACCAAATACCATTAAATTGGATTCTCTCTTTACTTATTAGCTTGTGATCAGGAAATTTAGCTAAATATTGAATGTTTGGATTGAAGCTCAGGAAGATACAGAACAAGAGACTGACAAAAAATAAAATTCTGCTCTTTTTCACTCTCTTATCATCCTCCACTCTATTTCTCCCCATTTTTCTCCCTTTTTTCCTCGTTTAGAGCGCTGTGATAAGTTTAAGTGAATTAAATTCGATCTTAAATTAACCAAATTCGCTGCGTTTCATCCTGTTAAATTAGTTCCATATTTTCTAAAACAATTGTGTTGAAGACAAAAAAAAGACTGTAAGATAATTTTCTTCACAGACTTTCTAATAAATTCCCAATTTTAATTTTTATTATTTAACTTTATTTTATCACTATTACACTTTAGTTGCTCTGCCTTCTAGAGCGCTGCCATAGCTCCTGTGCATGTTGACGTGCAATTGCCACTTCCCCGCCTCCTAACATCCTGGCAAGCTCCTCAATACGCTCAAATTCGGATAATTGTACAACCTGAGTGCGCGTTCTGTCACTATTTATATCTTTCATAATACCATAATGAACATCTGCAAATGCAGCTACTTGTGCAGCGTGTGTAATACAAAAAACTTGTTTACTATGGGCAATTTTCGCTAGTTTTTCACCCACTTTATGAACAGTTCTACCGCCAACCCCGCTGTCAACCTCATCAAAGATGAAGGTTCCTACCGATTCCACTTTCGCTAATAGACTTTTTAAGGCCAACACTAAGCGGGACATTTCCCCTCCGGAAGCGACTTTTGCCAAAGGCTTAGGAGGTTCTCCAGGATTAGCAGAGAAATAAAATTCTACCATCTCCGCACCACCAAGCGTTGGCTCTGTGTTCTGCATAAACCGAACTTCAAATTGACTTCTCTCCAAGTTCAGAGCTGCGAGTTCAAGAGTAAGTCCACGCTCAATACGTCGTGCAACCTCCAGGCGCTTTTGACTGAGCTGCTCTGCGACAGTGTTATAAGCAAGGAGTGCCGCCTGACGATCATTATTGATCATTTGAAATTTTTCCCGGATATGCGTGATTTCATCTAATTCTTCCAACATTCTCAAACGTCTTTCTAAAACATCATCCAAGCTTGCGCCGTATTTTCGAAGCCTACTCAATTGAATAAGCCTTTCTTCAATCTGTTCCAGTCTTCCCGGCTCAAACTCAAAGTTATCTTTATACCGCCTGACTTGGTCAGCCAAGTCTTCCACCGCATAATAGATGGATTCGACTTGGTCGATGACATTAAATTCCTCATCGAGCCTGGCCAGCTCTTGAATGGCCTTACGCGCTTGGCCCAACAGGTCAAAAGCTGCGTTTTTGCCAGCTGAACCTTCATAAAGCGCAGCGTAGACTTCGGAAAGTAAATTCATAATACTTTCGGCATTGGTTAAGCGTTTCTTCTCTTGAATAAGTTCTGCCTCTTCTCCCGGTGCTGGATTAATGAGATCGATTTCCTCAATTTGATATCGAAGAATTTCCTCTTTCTTTTGACGTTCTGCTTCAGATATTAACAGCTCCCGTTCTTTACGAATAATTGCCTGATAAGTTTTCGCGGCTTCAGTTACTAAGTTAACCTCGGCCTGAAGCTCCCCCAAAGCATCCAATAAGCCGCGATGGGTTTCTGGGTGAAAGAGAGACAGATGGTCAATTTGGCCGTGAATATCCACTAGTCCTTCACAGAGTGAACGATAAAGGGTTAACGGTATTGTCCGTCCTTGTAAGCGGCAGATGTTTTTTCCGGAGAGATTTATTTCTCGATAGAGAAATAATTGGCCTTCTTCAACAGGATAACCTGCCATTTCAAGCCTCATTAAGAGCTCAGGAGCAAGATTTTCACAGACCCCTTCAAGCCGGGCCTGTGTTTCCCCATGCCGGATAAATTCTGCACTCGCTCGTCCGCCTAAGAGAACCCCAAGCGCGTCAATGAGCATTGATTTTCCGGCGCCGGTTTCTCCGGTGAAAACTGTTAAACCGTGGCCAAACTGCAGGCGAACCGCTTCCATCAGACCGAAATTTTCAATATTTAACTCCGTTAACATAATGCCCCTCCTATCCGAGCAAGGTGGTAATGCGCTCTAAGACCGGCGCAACAGATTCTTTAGGCTTGATGACTAAAAGAATCGTGTCATCCCCTGCTACTGTGCCGATGACCTCCTCCCAGTTGCTATTATCCAGGACTGCTGCTAAAGCATGGGCATTTCCTGGAATCGTGCGAATAACAATCAAGCTTTCTGTGTCATTAATGGAAACCATGGTTTCGCGCAATAAACGCTTAAGGCGATCTTGCATGTTAGCCGGATGCACTGCATTAGGAACAGCATAGCGATAATCATCATCTGCATAAGGTATTTTTATTAAACCCAGTTCCTTAATGTCCCGGGAGACTGTTGCCTGGGTGACCTTAAAACCGGACTGGTGCAATTTCTCTGCCAGATCTTCCTGGGTACGGATAATTTCCTTAGTGACAATTTCCTGGACCTTCATCTGACGTCGCGCTTTCATAGCCTGATAAGCCTCCCCTAATTTTCATGCCAAAAATCCCTTAACTTCTCCCGCACTACCTGGTGGAAACTTCTGCTTCCCAACCGAATTAGTTGAGCCTTTATCCGGGCAGTTTTTAGGATGACTGTCTCATCTGGGCAAATCCGGACACGATCCCGCCCATCAAAGGCAACCACGCATTGCTTTCCTCTTGCTAAGATAATTTCGATTTCTTCCGCATCCGAGACAACCAGCGGGCGCGCAGACAAGGAATGTGCCGCCAAAGGCGTCAATAAGATTGCTTGAACATTTGGGCTAATAATTGGTCCGCCTGACGAAAGAGAATAGGCAGTAGAACCCGTTGGCGTGGCAACGATCAACCCGTCGGCAGGATAACTGATGGTTGGCACACCCGACAGGTTCGCTTGTAGGGTGATTACTGAGTCGGTGCTTTCTCTGGAAAATACTACATCGTTCAAGACCAGGTGATTTAAGTCAACCTTACCAAGGCGCTTAACAATGGCACTCAACATTAAACGTTTATGAATTATATAGTCCCCGTGCAGAACTTTTTCTAAGGCGCAAAAAACATCTTCCCGTTCAATTTCGCACAAAAAACCTAACCGTCCAAAATTAACCCCTAACACCGGGATCCCAAATGGCGCTCCTTCGCGCGCTGCTTGAAGGAGTGTTCCATCGCCACCTAAAGAAATGAGAAATTGTGCTCTCCGTTCAATAATCTCTTTCCACTCAGTTAAAACGTCCCATCCACGGGCTTCAAGCCAATCTTTGATTTGAAGGCTAAACGTCTTGGCTTCAGGTTTAATAGTATTAGGCCATAAACCAACGACTCTTTCCATTAGTTAATCCGTCTCTTTCTGAGCATTTTGAACCACACATTCAAGCTCTAATCGCCAATTAATTCCTAAACCCTTTTGTAAACCCAGCCATGCGAGGTATTCGATATTTCCTTCCGGACCGCGAATCGGCGAATAATTCAATCCCAGAACATGAAAACCAGCATTTTCTGCTTGGCTGAGGACATACTCCAGAACCTGTTTATGTACTAATATATCCCTAACCACACCTTTTTTTCCCACAAGTTTCCGTCCCGCTTCAAATTGGGGCTTAATTAAAGATATAATTTGCCCGTCTTCTTTCAGAATGGCAAGCATGGCCGGGAATATCTTCGTAATAGAGATAAAAGCAACATCGGAAACAATCCAATCCACCTTCTCAGGCAGAGAATCCTGCTTCAAATAGCGGGCATTCACCCGTTCAATAGAGATAACACGTGAATCCGTACGAAGTTTCCAAGCCAACTGCCCATACCCAACATCAATAGCATAAACACGTTTGGCACCGTTTTGCAAAACACAATCAGTAAAACCACCGGTCGAAGAGCCGATATCGGCAACTACTTGATCCTGAAAAGAAAGCGAAAATACTTCTACCGCTTTGGCTAGTTTTAATCCGCCACGCGAAACATAGGGCAGGGATTCTCCTCTCAGTTCGATGATATCGTCTTCCGCTAATTTCATGCCCGGCTTCTCCACACGTTGCCCCTCGACAAACACAATGCCCGCCATAACCGCTGCTTTAGCCCTTTCACGACTATTTGCCAATCCTTTTTTTACCATTAAGACATCGACACGTTCTTTCAATTTGCCAGACTCCCCTTATCCTTCTGGGACCGGGCAACGCGGCGAAACAAGCGTAAGCGTTCTGCTGCTTGTATAATCCCCTTAACCGACAAGCCATGAACGGCATGAAGCCGAGAAATCGATCCCTGGCCCACAAAATCATCATACCCCAGGCGTTCAAAAGCTACTCCCTTAATTCCTTCCTCTTCAAGAAGTTCTAAAATAGCACTTCCCATGCCACCCTTGAGGGTATGATCTTCGATCGTAATAAATTTTTTGGTTAGCCGGGCATAATGTGCTAAAAGTTTACGATCGAGTGGGTTAATATAACGCAAGTTTATTACCGCAGCATCGACGCCGCGATAAGCTAATTCCTTAGCTGCCAGAAGACAAGTATAGACCATTGGTCCCAACCCAATCAAGGTCACATCCCGGCCAACACGCAGTACTTCCGCTTTGCCAACCGGAATCGCCTTTAACGTTTTATCCATTTTTACACCCTGACCCACAGATCTTGGGTAACGCAGTGCCACCGGTCCACTTTGCTGCAAGGCCGTAAAAAGCATATGCCGTAATTCGTTTTCGTCTTTGGGAGCCATAAAGATTAAATTAGGAATACTCCTAAAGATGGAAATGTCAAAAACTCCATGATGTGTAGGTCCATCGTCCCCTACCACCCCGGCACGGTCTATTGCTAAAACCACATTCGCATTCTGTAAACAGACATCATGCAGTACTTGATCGTAGGCCCTCTGAAAAAAAGTTGAATAGATGGCCACGACTGGCTTCAGTCCACCAAATGCCAACCCGGCGGCGAAGGTTACAGCATGTTGTTCGGCAATTCCGACATCATAGAAACGATCCGGAAATTGACCGGCAAAATCTTTGAGTCCGGTTCCGCTTGTCATAGCTGCGCTGATTGCTACAACCTTAGGATTTTGCTTGGCGAGAGAACAAAGTGTTTCCCCGAAGACTGCAGTATAAGTTGGGATAGCGGACTTTTTGATTATTTTTCCGGTTTCCGCTTCAAACGGGCCCACACCATGAAAGATATCCGGATTTTCTTCTGCGGGTTTGTACCCTTTCCCTTTACTTGTCAGGACATGGACAAGTACCGGCCCCTTTTTACTTTTGGCCTGAGTCAGAAGCTGTTCGAGCATAGCTTGATCGTGTCCATCAATCGGTCCCAAATAAGTGAAGCCCAGTTCTTCAAAAAGCAGTCCCGGTACAAGAAGATATTTTATACTATCTTTAGCTTTGGCAACTGCTTTAGCTACTTTTGTTCCAATCAGGGGAATTCCTTTTAAGAGATACTCAATATCCTCTTTTCTCTTATCATAGCGGGGATCAGCCCTCAAGCGGCTTAAATAGGATGACATCGCTCCCACATTCGGTGAAATAGACATTTTATTATCATTAAGCACCACTATGATATTAGTTTTACAAATTCCAGCATGATTTAAGGCCTCATAGGCCATCCCGCCGGTCATTGCCCCATCTCCAATCACTGCCACAACATTGTGTCTCTCCCCAAGGACATCTCTTGCTTTAGCAAAACCTACGGCCGCAGAAATGGAGGTACTGGAATGTCCTGTTTCAAAGCAATCACAGGGGCTTTCCGACCGTTTAGGAAAGCCGGACAATCCATCATATTGACGAATGGTCTTAAAGCGATCCAAACGACCGGTTAAGAGCTTGTGCACATAGGTCTGATGACCGACATCCCAGATAATCTTGTCGCGAGGGCAATCGAATATGCGATGTAACGCCAAAGTGAGTTCAACAACTCCCAGGTTTGGCGCCAAATGACCACCATTTTTCGAGATCACATCTATCAGCACTTCCCGTATCTCTTGGGCCAGTTTTTTTAGTTGATTTAGATCTAACAAGCGCAGATCCTTGGGTGCATGAATACTCTCGAGCAGTCTCATCACTTCCCACCCCCTGTTTGAGTCCATCAATCGCGTGACGCGATGCACGAGGCGTGTGATGCATTGTCACACTTTGCTTATAAGAAAAGCCCTACAATAATGCCAATAATTACACCCCCAAAGACCTCCAAAGGGGTGTGCCCAATAAGTTCTTTCAATCGTTCCTGGTCTAAATTAGGGCTCGGATATAACCGTTCAACCAACTGGTTGAGGACTTCTGCCTGTTTTCCCGCAGCTCTTCGTACGCCTGCCGCATCATACAAGACAACTACGCAAAAAATAACGGATACGGCGAATATCGGAGAATCCCACCCATAATACTTTGCGATTCCTGCCGCCAAAGCACTTACTGTTGCGGAGTGAGAACTAGGGAAACCGCCTGAGCTAAAAATAATTTGATAATCGAATTTTCTGTTTAACAAGATTATACTGACAGCTATTTTACATATTTGCGCTATTGCCCAAGCACTTATAGCTGTAACTAAAACTGAATTATTAAATATTCCAGGGATCAACGGCATGATAACGACCTCTTTCAATGCTGGCGTTGTTCAATAAAGAATGCTAGTTCTTTGAGAAAGACTGCGTCTGCAGCAAATATTTTTAAAGCGGATTGTGCTTTTTGAATTTGGGCATGCAATTGCAGCTCTGCTCCTTCGAGCCCAAGCAAATAAGCATAAGTCGTCTTACCCTGACGGAGGTCGCTCTGAACATTCTTACCGAGGATTTCACTTTTTCCCACAACATCCAAAATATCATCTTTTATTTGAAATGCTAATCCCAACGCTTGGGCATAATCTGTCAAGGCCGCAATCTGCTCCTTTGTACCGCCGGCTAAAATCCCTCCCAGCCGGGCAGACACCGTCAGTAATGCACCCGTTTTAGCCTTATGAATCTCTTCAATTTCATTCAAGGTAAGCGATCTTCCTACTCCGGCTATATCGGCAACCTGTCCTCCAACCATACCATCTTTTCCGACAGCTGCGGCAACCTCACGAATAACACGCAGCTGTTTCTCAGGCTGGCCCATTCCTGCATCGGCCAGTTGTTCGAAGGCATAAGTCAATAAGGCATCCCCAGCTAAAATGGCGTTGGCTTCTCCATATACCTTATGATTTGATAATCTTCCTCTTCGATAGTCGTCATTATCCATTGCCGGTAAATCATCATGAATTAAAGAATATGTGTGAATAAGCTCTAACGATACGGCAGCAGGCAGGATCGTTTCCGGAATTCCGCCTACTGCTTCTGCAGAAGCCAAGGCCAAAACCGGCCGGATACGTTTCCCTCCACCGCTGAGAGAATAATACATACTCTGACTTAGGATACTATTATCCCACGGCAATTGGGCCAGGAACTGTTCTATCATGGTGAGATAGCGTTGATAAGTTGCTTCAAACACTAAGGCGTCATCCTTCCATTTCAAAGCTTGCCGGTTTTATTTGCAACTCACCATTCGGACCTTCAAGCAGTATTTCCATCTTTTTTTCCGCTTGATTTAGCACACTGGAACAGTACTGAACAAGACCGACACCTTCCTCGAATAAACTCAAGGCTTTTTCCAATGGCAGATCTTTTTGTTCCAGGGCATTAACAATTTTTTCTAATTGTTGAAGACCTGTTTCCAATGAAATGGATTCTTCTTCCTGCGCATAAATTGTAACGTTCATAGCTTATTCTCCTTTTTCTAACACTTCACAATGTAGAGTTCCTTCTCCCAGACGAACACGAATCTGCTCTTGCAGCTTTACCTGGTTCACGGAGCGCAGAAGGTTACCCCTTGCATCGTAAGTCAAAGAGTATCCCCGGCCCAAAACAGCCAAAGGACTCAATAAATCCAGTTTAGCCGTCAATAAATTCAGTATACCATTTTTGTCCGCAAAAAATCTAGTCATGTTCTCCTGAAGACGCATTTGCAAGGTATCTATACATTGCCGATTCTGATCGATACGCCAGAAAGGATCCCTAAGCGGCCCCTTATTGGCGTACTCTTCAAGGCGCTGACGTTTCCGCTCGATGAGCATCCGCATCCCGGCTTGCAAGCGAACGCTCAGTTGGACAACTTGCAGCTGCAGATCCTGTAAGACCGGTACAGCAAGTTCGGCCGCCGCTGAAGGAGTTGGTGCTCGCAAGTCCGCGACATAATCTGAGATGGTCACATCTGTTTCATGTCCCACAGCAGAGATGACCGGTATCTTGGATGCCGCAATAGCGCGGGCAACTACTTCGGTGTTAAAAGCCCAGAGCTCTTCTAAAGAACCCCCACCGCGACCAATAATAATCACATCTACTGCCCCATAGCGGTTAAGCCGCGCGATCGCCTGCGCCAATTCCTGCGGTGCAGCCTCCCCTTGGACTGCAGAAGGCGCCAAGATCCATGACATCCCCGGATGGCGACGGTTCATTATGTTAATTATATCCCGAATGGCAGCTCCTGTCGGACTCGTGACAATCCCAATACGCTTCGGAAAACAGGGGAGCATCTTTTTAGCTAAGGAGTCAAATAACCCTTCTTGAGCCAGTTTCTTCTTAAGCTGCTCAAATGCCAAATAAAGCTGACCGAGTCCGCTCGGTTCCATCTCTTCTGCATAGAATTGAATACTGCCCTCCCGCTCGTACATGCGGATATTTCCCCGCGTCAAAACCCTTAACCCATCTGTCGGAACAAATCGTACGCGTTCCGCGCGGCTTTTAAACATAACCCCTTTCAAGCTTGACGAATCATCTTTCAGAGTAAAATACCAGTGTCCGGAAGCACGATGATTTTTAAAATTGGAAAGTTCACCACTAAGCCAGCAATTTCGTAAATCTGCTCTATCCCGCAGAACATGGCCAATATGGCGCACAAGCTCTGATACTGTCCATATCTTAGGCACAATTTTCACCTCAAATACTATCCCTAATAAAAAAAGGGACTGTCTCAAAATAATGTAAAAATAGTCAAATAATCACTAAAAATGTCACCAGGTAGGAATAGGAACTAAACTGTCGAAAGTAAATTATATTAGCAAAATAATCTATTTTAAGGCTGAGGGGATAGTCAAATATGAGCGAATATAAGGAGTTATGGAATAGCAAAGAGAAATACCGGGCATTCTTCGCTACTTCCAAAGACGGAGTCTTTATTACATCTTTAAAGGGCTATTTCATTGATTTAAATGATGCAACGGTTAAAATCCTTGGTTATTATAGCCAGGAAGAACTGCAGGGAGTGAGAATTGATACACTGTATGCCGATGCGGAGGAACGAAAACGGCATCTTAGGAAAATTCAGGAATTGGGTAGTATCCATAATTATCCCACCAACCTGCGAAAAAAGGACGGCACGATCATCAAGACCCGCATCAGTTTAGTTATCCGTAAAGACAATACCGGCTCAATCATTGGGTATCAAGGGACAATTCGGGATTTCACTGCCCAGAAACGGGCGCAGGAAGCCTTACAGGAGAGTGAAACGAAGTATCGCTTACTGGTCGAGCATTCTTATGATTTGATCTGGAGCATGAATGCAGAATGCGTGTTCACCTATGCTTCTCCATCCTGGGAAAGAATAACCGGTTATCTGCCATCCTCCATTGTCGGCAAGTCATATCAAGTCATAGTTCATCCGGATGATTATGAAGCCTGCTTTGAGTATTTGCAATCTGTCATTCAATCCAAAGCCGTAATGCCAAATCCGGAATACCGTATTAAGCATGCTGATAACACCTGGCATTGGCATAGCATAAACGGCCGCCCGGTTGTCGGCCAGGATGGCAAATTTGTTTCCCTTGTAGGTATCTCAAGAGATATTACTGAAAAGAAGCTATCGGAAGAGGCACTCCTTCAAGAGCGGCAGCGCCTTGCCGATATCATCGAAGGAACTAATGTCGGTACCTGGGAGTGGAATGTTCAGACCGGAGCTGCTGTTTTCAACCAACATTGGGCCAATATGGTCGGCTATACCCCTGAAGAGCTGGCGCCAATCAGCATCAATACCTGGACGGAGCTGGGACATCCGGATGACCTAAAACGGTGTAACGAACTGTTGGCGGCGCACTTTCGCGGTGAACTGGATCTCTTCGATTGTGAGGTTAGAATGCGCCACAAGAATGGAACGTGGGTCTGGGTGCAGAACCGTGGCCGCGTGATTACGCGAAGCCGCGACGGGAAACCACTGATGATGTTCGGCACCCACACCGACATCACCGAACGCAAGCAGGCTGAAGAATTCCGGAAAGAATCGCAGCGGCAACTGGAACAAATCATTGAGCTATTACCGGATGCTACCTTTATGATTAATGCGCAGGGACAAGTTGTCTTTTGGAATAAGGCAATGGAAGAAATGACCGGAATCCCCAAGGAGCAAATGATTGGCAAAGGTAATTACGAATATGCTCTTCCTTTTTATAGCGAACGCCGTCCGATTTTGATTGACTATGCGCTTATGTCGAGCAATGATTATGATGTTCTGAAGAATAAGTACGACTTCATCCGTAAGCAAGGTGATACTCTCTTGGGTGAAACTTATATCTCCAAAATATATAGCGGGAAAGGTGCTTATTTATCCGTATCTACTTCGAGACTTTGTGATCTGCATGGAAATACCATTGGCGCTATCGAATCTTTGCGGGATATTACCGATCGAAATAAAGCCGAAGTAGCCTTAGCCTTAGAAAAACAGAACCTGCACATTACTTTGGAGAGTATCGGAGACGGTGTGATTTCCACAGACAGTCAAGGTAAGATTAAGCTGCTAAATAAAGTTGCCGAAAGACTAACTGGTTGGACGCAAAATGAAGCTTACAATAAGCCTTTTGCAATTGTATTTAATATTATCAATGAATCTACAAGAAAAAGATGTGAAAATCCGGTACATGAGGTATTGAACACCGGAAATATTGTCGAGCTTTCCAATCATACTATTCTAATTTCCAAAGAAGGTCTGAAAATATTCTGTGAAGGCAGTGCGTCTCCGATCAAGGATGAGCATAATAATGTAATCGGAGTTGTCCTGGTATTTAGAGATATTACCGAAAAAAAAGAAAAACAAGAAAGAATCAACTACTTAAGCTATCATGATCCGTTAACCGGCTTATACAATCGTCGCTTCTTTGAAGAAGAGTTGAAAAGACTAGATTCAGAGAGAAATCTCCCCTTAACCCTAATAATGGCTGATGTCAACGGATTGAAGTTAATTAATGATGCTTTTAGCCATTTAGAAGGAGACTGGCTTTTAAAACGGGCGGCCGGGATAATGAAAAAAGAATCGCGGGCCGATGACATTATTGCCCGGATTGGCGGAGATGAATTTGTCCTGTTACTGCCAAAAACCGATTCAGAACAAGCTGCAACCATTGTGAAGCGCATAAATAACGCTATTGCCAAGGAGAAATCGGGTTCTATTTTACTGTCCATCTCCTTTGGTTGGGAAACAAAGAAGGAAGTTACAGAGGAAATAAACAGCATTTTTAGGAAAGCCGAAGATGAAATGTATAAATGTAAACTGTCTGAAAGTACCAGTGCAAGAATTAAAACCGTACAAGCGATGATCAAAGCGCTATATGAAAAAAACGAAAGAGAACAGCAGCATTCTGCCCGGACAAGTCAATTAAGTAAAGCGATAGGAGAAGCTTTAGATTTAAATACGGAAGATATCAGTGAGCTTCAAACCGTAGGATTAATGCATGATATTGGGAAAATAACACTTGAAGCCCAGATTCTAAATAAACCAGGCGCATTGAGTGATTCCGAATTGCGGGAAATCAGGCGACATCCGGAAATCGGCTATCGCATATTGGGTTCCATAAATGAGTTATCCCAATTAGCAAAATATGTTTTAGCACATCATGAAAGGTGGGATGGAAAGGGATATCCCAAGGGATTAAAAGGTGAAGAAATACCTTTGAAGGCGAGGATTATTGCCATTGCCGATACATATGATGCTATGATCAGTGATAGACCTTATCGCAAGGCCTTAAGCGAGGCTGCGGCGATTGAGGAAATAGAAAGAAATGCAGGAACTCAGTTTGATCCAAAGATTGTCAGGGTCTTTGTCGACAAGGTTTTAGGCTTGAGTTAGAGAACCGCGAATCATAAGTTCAAACCACGCTCAGGAACCACTGATCCGGCTTTGGACAACGACGATAGTCTCCGCACAAAGGACAGACGCTTGTTTAATTAGTCCGCTTCGTTCCGCCTTTACCCGCGATTGATAACCTTCATCTTTAATCTGCGGAAGATTGATGTCGACACTCAGTAATGCTGACTTTAGCGCACTTTCTGCTAAATAGGCAGCGACACCAACATCACTAATTGCTCCAAGGTTTCCGATGGGGGCCAGTTTATGTGCCAATTGTAAGATTTGATAACAATTTTGGGAAATCCCCAGCGGGGTATCGGTAGCGGAAAGCAAAGCCTCTTGCATTTTCCGCGCACGCACTCTTTTTTCCGCTTCGCTGCCTTTTGGTAATTTAAAGACGGCCATGAAATCGGAAAAGACAGCGATATCTTGATTTAAGCCGATTTTTAACAAGGATAGTATCCTGTCGGCCTGAACCAAAATCTCTTTCACTTGTGGTTCAACCTCTTGATACTTTTCCTTGCCCAGGGTGAGATTAGCAACCATGCAAATCATCGCAGCGGCTAGCGCACCAACATAAGCAGAGACACTGCCCCCGCCCGGTGTCGGCGAAGAGCCGGCGGACTCAGTCAAAAATTCTTCTATCGTCCATTCCCAAACTTTATTCGTATCCATTAACACGTCCTCCTTTGCAGGACAATCCCTTTGAGAACATTACGCATCACCAAAGTCGTGGTCAAAGAACCAACCCCACCCGGCACCGGAGAGATTAATGCTACTACTTCCTGCACCCTTTCAAAATCCACATCGCCGCAAATGCCACCGGAAATTTCATTGATCCCTGCATCAACGACAATCGCACCCGGTTTGACCATATCTTTTTTGATCAATTCAGGGTGTCCTACGGCTACAATTAAAATGTCTGCTTGACGGGTAAAAGACCCCAAGTCCTGTGTTTTAGAATGACAAATGGTCACAGTCGCATTGTGTTTTAAAATCATAAAAACCAGGGGCTTACCCATTGTTTCTCCCCGTCCGACGATGACAGCATGTTTGCCAGAAATTTCCACCCCATAGCGGAGCAACAATTCAATACAACTTTGCGGCGTGGCGGGAAAAAGCCCATCCTCACCGCTTAAAATATAGCCGCGATTAATCGGGTGAACCCCATCGACATCCTTATCCAGACGCACTGCCGCCATAATCTTTTCTTTACTTATTCCTTTAGGCAGAGGAAGTTCAATCATAATGCCATGCACTGCCGTGTCCCGGTTTAGTTTTTCAATCTGCGCTAAAACTTCGGCTTCCTGGGAATCCCCCGGCATCGCGAAAAGTTCATAGGCCATACCGATATCCGCGCAGACTTTCTGCTTGGACCGTGCATAAACAACTGAAGCCGGATCATCGCCGACTAAAATTACCGCTAGTTTAGGCTGTACACCTTTCGCTTTCCACTGGGTGATTTCCTCACGAATTTCTTCTTTAATAATCTTTGCCACCGCTTTACCATCCATTAACTGAGCCAATTAATTACTCCTTTCTAAATTTTGCTGTTCATTTAACAACTTAGTATGTATTTTAAATATCAACTGTAAAGATCAAGATTCTAATCAAGTTAGAATTCCGTACTTTTTAATGTATTTTTAGTTGAACCTATTTATTTTAGTTGAATTAGAGGGAACGGCCTTGACCGTTCCCGCTGACTTTAAATTTATCTTTTACTTTTACCCTAATTTTATATTGCTTTCAGATACTGATCAATACCCCTGGCAGCCTTTTTGCCGGCTCCCATCGCCAAAATAACGGTGGCGGCACCGGTAACAATATCTCCGCCCGCAAAAACACCCGGTTTGGAAGTCATGAGCGTTTCTGGGTCGGCAACAATGTTCCCCCGTTTGTTCAACTCCAATCCCGGAGTAGAGGTTATCAGCAAGGGATTCGGTCCCTGCCCAATTGCCACGATCACCGTATCCATGGGAATTACGAATTCTGAGCCTGGAATAGCAACCGGAGAACGGCGTCCTGAGGCATCCAGCTCACCAAGCTCATAGCGCAAACAAGTTAGGCTCTTAACCCAGCCGTGCTCATCTCCTTCGATGGAAACAGGATTAGTCAAGAGACGAAATTGGATGCCCTCCTCTTCCGCATGCTCTACCTCTTCAATCCTGGCCGGCATCTCAGCACGCGAACGACGGTAAATAATATAAACATTTTCTGCGCCTAAACGCAAGGCGGTACGCGCGGAATCCATAGCTACGTTTCCCGCACCAAGTACTGCCACATTTTTCCCTACTTTAACCGGAGTAGCATACTCTGGAAATTTGTAACCCTTCATCAAATTAGTGCGCGTTAAAAATTCGTTGGCGGAATATACCCCGTTCAGGTTTTCGCCGGGGATATCCATAAAGTACGGCAGTCCGGCACCTGTACCAATAAAAACGGCGTTGTAGCCGTTTTCCATCAGTTCATCCACCGATGTTACTTTGCCGACCACTTGGTTGGTAAGAATTTCTACCCCCATTTGTTTCAGGTTAGCAATTTCTGTTTGGACAATTTCCTTCGGTAAACGGAACTGGGGAATGCCATACATCAAAACACCTCCGGCAACGTGCAGCGCTTCAAAGATCGTCACCGCATGCCCGGCTTTAGCTAAATCACCGGCGCAGGCCAACCCAGCCGGTCCGGCCCCGATGACAGCCACGCGTTTACCGCTCGGCTCCGGTTTTTCAAGGGTACTTTCTGCTGGCTGCATACCAAAGTCCGCGGCAAACCGCTCCAAGCGGCCTATTGCTACCGGCTCATCTTTAATGCCCAGGATACACTTACTTTCACATTGAGTTTCCTGAGGGCAAACCCGACCGCAAATTGCCGGCAGGGAATTTTTTATTTTTAGAATTTTAGCCGCCTCCTCAAACTTTCCTTCCGCGATCTTTTTAATAAATTCCGGAATAAGAACTCCTACAGGACACCCCGTAATACATAAAGGTTTCTTACATTGTAAACACCGCTTTGCCTCTTCCACAGCCATTTCCTGTGTATATCCCAAGGCTACTTCATCAAAGTTAAGTACTCTGGCCCGCGGTTCCTGGCAGGGCA
This sequence comes from Desulfosporosinus sp., assembly GCA_050945735.1. GTDB lineage: Bacteria > Bacillota > Desulfitobacteriia > Desulfitobacteriales > Desulfitobacteriaceae > Desulfosporosinus. The sequence continues at coordinate 37,846 of JBMNTM010000001.1, read as the reverse complement.
TAGCATGACGCGGTATCTTTGTCTTCTTAACTTTCTCTGCCACATTGCTGCCCTCCTTTACAGTTACACTCCAGCCGGACCCGAGCGCGATTTTCTTCATCTTTATAAAAGTTTAAACGTTTCATAGCTAGATCAAAATCAACCAGATGTCCATCGAATTCCGGTCCATCTACACAGGCGAATCTGGTTTCATCGCCCACACTGATACGACAAGCACCGCACATGCCGGTCCCGTCAACCATGATGGGATTCATGCTAACAATAGTTTTGATACCCTTTGGACGGGTATAATCCACAACTGCTTTCATCATTACCATAGGGCCAATGGCCCAAATCACCTTCACCTGATGTCCTTGGTCTAAGACCTGAGCCAGTCCGTCTGTCACAAACCCTTTCATACCCTTGCTACCATCGTTTGTGGCAATAATAACTTCATTACTGACAGCACGCATTTCTTCTTCTAAAATCAAAAGATCGGCACTCCGTGAACCCAAGATGGAAATAACATAATTTCCAATATCTTTTAAAGCCCGCGCAATCGGATAAAGAGGGGCAATGCCTAAACCCCCTCCGATGCACACAACAGTACCGTGGTTTTTTATATCAGAGGGAACGCCTAAAGGCCCCACGAAATCCAGAAATTCATCCCCCTCATTCATACGATTAATAAGGGCTGAAGTATAGCCCACTTCTTGGACAACAAGCGTAACGATACCTTTTTCTCTGTCAAAGTTCATGACTGTAAGCGGAATGCGCTCACCCAACTCATCTACCCGCACAATGACAAATTGGCCCGGCTCTACTTTGGCGGCAACAGCCGGTGCTGCAATTTCCAGTAAAACAACAGCCGGTGACAATTGCCTTTTTTTCACAACACGGTACATTTAATTCCTCCTTAATGATAGGATTATAATAATTATTTATTAATTCGTAATAAGCGACGTTTTTCCTTTAATTCTCGAACGTAAAATTCAGATGAAATAGGTAGAGAACTCTGTTTTTTATCCGCCAATAATCTTAATCAGTACACGTTTGCGGCGGCCACCGTCAAATTCACCGTAAAAAATCTGCTCCCAAGGGCCAAAATCCAACTTTCCTTCGGTAACCGCAACCACCACTTCCCGGCCCATAATGGTACGTTTCAGATGGGCATCAGCGTTGTCTTCGTAACCATTGTGCCGGTAGCGGCCATATGGTTTCTCCGGAGCAAGGCTTTCCAACCATGTTTCAAAATCTTGATGCAGTCCGCTTTCATCATCGTTAATAAAAACGCTGGCTGTGATATGCATGGCATTGCAAAGCAACAGTCCTTCCCGGATACCACTTTCCTCCAGGCACTGTTTAACGAGAGGGGTAATATTGATCAGTTCCCGCCGCTTTTTTGTTTTAAACCAAAGTTCTTTGCGATAATGCTTCATTAATAATTACCTCCCACGACCTGATATTCTGAAGTATTTTAACAACAATTAAGCTCGCTTATCCATGTCTCCCGGATTAACGAGCTTTTTGACTATTATCATTAGTATAGCTAATCTTTAATAATAAATGACACTGTAAGATTATTGCCGGAAATTATTGTTTTCTTTTTCGGTCAGTTTTCGAAACGCTTTCGGCGACTCGGTCTAAAATCCCGTTAACGAACTTAGCCGATTCTTCGCCCCCATATCTTTTTGCTAATTCGATCGCCTCATTAAGACTGACTCGTTCTGGTATATCCGGACAAAAGAGAATCTCATATGTAGCTAAACGCATCACATTCCGATCTACATTTGCCATACGGCTAAGGGTCCAGTCCTGAGCAAAGGAAGCAATTGTTTGATCGATCTCATTCTGATGAAGGATTGTTCCGTCGACTAATTCCTGGGCAAATTTTCTACTGGGTTCGGGAACTGCAAATTCCATAGCCCAGCGCTGGACTTCTTCCGCTGAAATAAGCGGTTCTTTCGTCAGGTCCCTTTGAAAAAGCACTTGCAAGGCTGTTTCACGGGCTAATCTTCGGCTCAAGGAAAATTCCTCCTAGTACCATTTAAAATTTTTTCTAGCCAAGTAGAAATAAATTTATGATCATCTTGTAATTTTCCTATTACAAATCCCAGTACTATAAATAATGCTAATACCAACGTGCGCCAAAAGCCAAAAGTTATCAATAGCATACCCAGAACAAAGCCAAGAGATGTTCCAATAAGTTTAGCAGGATGATTGTCTATTGCCCAACCGAAAAACCGGGCTAGCTTCTCTCCCATCTTTGACCAGAACTCTCTCATCGGACACGTGTCACTTGGGCCTTCTCCATACGCAGCACCAGCACTTTCACCTCTGTCACCTTAATTCCTGTATAAAATTCGACATCCTCCTTGATCTTTGCTTGCAGTTCTGCTGACTTTTGGGGGATACGTTCGCCCTGCTCAAATTGGCAAGAGAGGGTAATCTGAAGTCCGGCATCCCGCTGCCGAAGCTGCGACTTAACCTGCAATACACCCTGTAACGCCGTTGCACTTCGCTCAATAATCTCCTGTAACGCATCCTGCGTAATGCGTACATATCCCCCTTTGGAGGATGTTTGAAACAAACGTTCCGAGCTTGCGTGCGGTCGGATAAATAATAGTAATCCCAATAGAAGCAAAGCAACCGCCACAATGATACTTTCCCATGGGTTTGCTTTTAACCAGTCAAGTCCTTGAACAAGCAGAACATAAGGAAGCCCCCACCCTGTGGCTAGAGCTAATATCCAAATTGCCATCAGTATCAAGGTGAGTCCTAAGGCATAGGCTAACATTTTTCTTTCCCTCTTTCAACTACTTCAGACGAGATTCCTCTTCTTTAATTTTGATTTCCTGTATCTGTTTAAAATTGACCCCTTGAACATGTACATTTCCTTCGACGACCTTAAGCCCTGTCATGCTTTCAATGGCTTCCTTCACAGCTTTTTGCACGTTAAATGCGACTTCTGGAATCGATACACCATACTCCACCACAATATAGAGATCTACAGCTACCTCATGTTCGCCAACTTCAACCTTAACCCCTTTAGACAAGTTTTTATTTCTTCCTAATATATGGGCAAGGTCTCCCACAAAGCCGCCACTCATACCGACTACACCTTCCACTTCAGAAGCTGCTAATCCGGCAATGACTTCAACCACTTCATCAGCAATCCGAATAGAACCAAGAGAATTATCCGTTCCCAAACTTTCCATTTCTTTCACCCCCTTATTGATGTTCCAAAGTTCGCTCTTTGAGTAGCGAACTCATATTACAATAAAAATAAATAAGTACCGAAAAATGTTAGCAATAAGCAGCTAAGTGATAAAAATCATCATAATGTTGGCTTCTCGACCAATGATGTTGCTATTATAACAAATCATATTTAACCTGGCAAAGTTTTCTGCGGATTCATTTAATCCCCTAAAATACGGCGCTGGACAAAATTTGTGTATACTTCCCCCCTGCGATAGAAGGCATTGTCTAATACTTTTAAATGAAAGGGGATCGTAGTCGGGATCCCTTCAATAACAAATTCCTCAAGTGCTCGCTTCATTCTTGCGATAGCCCCCTGTCTTGTGGCATCCCAGACAATCAGTTTTCCCACCATTGAATCATAATAGCGTGAAATCTCATAGCCTTGATATACTGCGCTGTCAACCCTTACTCCAGGTCCACCCGGAACATGATAAATATTGACTGTCCCTGGTGAAGGCATGAAGTTATTATCAATGTCCTCCGCATTGATTCTGCACTCTATTGCCCAACCGCGCAGTTGAACATCATCTTGAGTAAATCCCAGCGGTTCACCTGCTGCCAGACGAATCTGCTCCTTGACTAAATCAAGCCCCGTTACCAGCTCTGTTACCGAATGTTCAACCTGAATCCGAGTGTTCATTTCAATGAAATAATAGTTCCCGTGACGATCCAATAAAAACTCGATTGTCCCTGCATTTGAATAATTAACCGACTTGGCCGCTTTGACTGCCGTTGCACCCATTTCAGCTCTTAACTCCGGGGTTACAGCACTGGAAGGAGATTCTTCCAATAATTTTTGGTGACGACGTTGTAAAGAACAATCCCGTTCTCCCAAATGGACTACATTTCCATATTTATCGGCGAGGATTTGGAATTCTATATGTTTTGGTTCTTCAACATATTTCTCCAGGTAGACCTCAGCGTTGCCAAATGCAGCTTCAGCTTCATTTTGTGCCGCTTGAATGGCTTTTCGCAATTCTTTACAATTTTGCGCAACACGCATTCCTTTCCCACCGCCACCGGCAGACGCTTTAATCAATACCGGATAACCGATTTTTTGCGCAACTTTCTCGGCAGTATCTTCATCATTGATAATATCTTCTGAACCGGGAACTACAGGCACACCGGACTCAAGCATAGTTTTCCGTGCCATGGCTTTATCCCCCATAATTTCAATGACTTTTGGAGGCGGCCCAATAAAAGAGATGCCACATGATTCACATATCTCGGCAAAGCGGGCATTTTCTGCTAAAAAACCGTATCCAGGGTGAATTGCCTCAGCACCCGTTAATTCCGCCGCGCTAATAATGTTCGGTATAAATAAATAACTCTTGGAACTTGCCACAGGGCCAATGCAAATTGCTTCGTCCGCTGCCTTGACATGCAAAGCATCGCGATCGCCCTCAGAAAAAACAGCGACAGTTTCTATTTCAAGCTCGCGACATGCCCGAATGACGCGTAAAGCGATTTCTCCGCGATTCGCAATCAAAATTTTCTTAAACATGCTCTTACCCCTTTTCAATAAGGAACAACGGTTGACCATATTCAACCGGTTGTCCGTTCTCCGCAAGAATTTTTATGAGCTTGCCTTCTATTTCTGATTCAATTTCGTTCATCAATTTCATGGCCTCAATAATGCAAACAAGCTGCCCTACTTTGATATGCTCACCTACTCTAACAAACGCAGGCGCTTCCGGAGACGGTGTACTATAAAATGTTCCTACCATGGGAGAGGTAATCATTCCCGTGTTCGCTAAAAGATCCGGCTCCGGTGTTTTGTAAACAGGTGCTTTAATACCAATAGCAGATTGTCCGGTTTGTTGTACAATAACAGGCTGCCTCTCCGGATGAACGACGGCTGTGTCCGGTATACCGGCTAACACACTTGGTTCTTTGCGAATAGATACTTTTACTCCCTCGCTTTCAAGCTTAAATTCACTAATTTCAGTTTCATCTATTATCTTGATTAATTCTTTAATTTCCTGCAAATTCATATTATGAATCCTCCTTAGATAACCTAATTTATTCTTACCCTGTATAACGCGTTTAATACGGTATGAGTTCGTCCCTACCCCTTTACCCCTTTTTTTGTATTCTAGCCATTTTTTGAAATCCCTGCAATGGATGCGAAACGCGAGGCACAAAATCCAATATCAAAACTCGCGCCTCGCTTCTTAGTTATTTCACAATGAATATCTCGCTTCTTAGTTTTTTCACAACGAATATAAAATCTTTTAGTCCGTGCGGATCAGGTAATTTTTCTGACTGAAACAGCAAATGCACATTTAATCCCTGGTTGATATTACAATTTTATCCAGTCGCACGTTTGTTGTGCGGACGACTATATCCTGAATCATACTGACCTCATGCGGCGTTAAGTCAGAAGCATAAACAATTACTGTAACGTTTTCCGAAGAGACATCTGCAACAGCATCTTGAAACCCTTTCATATTGAGAAGATTCTCAATTTCTCCTTCTTTTAATATTTTCATGCTCAGTTCCAGCCAGTTTTTTTGCGCTTGGCCCATATTCTTATCTTCCGCGGCGTTTAGTAACTCCAGGAGCATAGCTTTAGTCTCCTGGCGATACTGCTCTCGTTTCAAGCGATAATTTACAAAATAATTTTCCCCTGATATGTTTTGATTGATAGTTTCAACCTCAAACTGCAGCGGCGTATTCTCAATAACAGCACTGACCGGTAAGCCTGATTGTACGGAAAAATAGATTGGCGGTTCTATCTTCTTTACCCAACTCCCAATTACCGCAAGGATTACCGCCAAGACTACGAGCCCTCCGAACCAGATCTTAATGTGCCGCCGCATGGCTAACTGCTTTCTTTGCTTATTAAACATAGATTATACTCCTCCCATCGGCACGACCGTAATTTTATTACCCGGTATGCTAAGGAGTGTTTGTACAGCCAAATGAATTGCTTCTCTCACCTTTGCATCCTTTGCTCCTTCGGCAATGATTAAAACTCCGGCAACCTCCGGACGATCTTCGGACACCATCACCGGCTGGGCAGCACCACTGGGCATAACCACTTGATTATTTTGCGTTACTTCCGTTGTTTCCCGAATGCCGCCCGCTTTATCGGTTTCCTTCGATGTTCGTTTGGTAACATTCTCATTACGCGCATATTCAGTTTTCAGTCCTGTGGAAAAGCTTACCGAAACTTGCACCTTACCTGCCCCTTTCATTTGTAATAAATTATTTTGTAGTTTATTTTCCAGTTCTTTTTCTAAAGCACCAAGTTTTGTCATGGAAACTGCTGCGGGAATTGTCTGGGCAGAATCTGTCACTGTTCCCTGGGTAAACACTGCAGACCCTTTACCCAAGTAAATAAATGACATCCCAAGCGCGATAATGGCCACTAAACAAAGTAAAGTTTTGTTCGAAGATAAAATATCTTCAAGTTTCTTCATATTTCAGGATCTCCTTTCTGAACTTTTTCTCCCTAACCTTCTTGAACGATAATCTTTTCTTTCGGAATACTCATTAACTCAGCAATTTTTTCACGGGTTTTGTCGGCCCTAGGGGACTGATTTTTCGTAGGAGAAGAGGATTCTCCAATCGTTATGGGTTCAACCGGCAGGATCTCTTCCTTGGCAGCAGTAAGAGTAACTGTTACTAAAGCGATCTTTGGTTGATCTATCAAGCCGCTCGATCCCTCTTCAAACTCTACGCTGACCTCCGCACCCTCCACTCCCTCCGTACCCATGGCTAGGGCTTTAATCTGATTAATAAGAATCTGACGATATTGCTCTTGCACTGCATTTTGCGCCAATTTTTGCCCTTGCCCCTCAGTGGCTATTGCCGGTAAATCCTGCGGCCTTGTGGCCGCCCAAGCTGGTATTTCCATCTCTAATGGCGTATGCAAAAACGTTGTGATCGGAGCGAGAATAGCAGAGATTACAAACAAACCCATCACCATCTGGACAAATCCACGCATTGATTTATTGGGAAGCAGCATTTCCAGAAAAGTAGCCAATAATAAGATCACGACCAAATTACGCACAAGATTCTGTAATGTCTGCACATTGATTCCCCTCCCTAATGCATCATCACTGAAAAAGTTCCCGTTCCGACAACCACGGCAACAGTCATAAAAAACATTATTGACACCGAAGCTACGGTTACCAGAATAAAAATTAAACTCTTGGACATATCCTGTAAGCTTTCTGCAAGGGCATTTTCGCCAAGTGGTTCGATCAGGGCCGCTGAAATCCGAAACACCAGGATCATGGCTAATATTTTTACCACAGGAGCTACACAGATCACAATAATAGCCAGTAGAGCGATTATGCCGACAGCGTTTTTGAGCAGTAAACCGGATGTAATAACCAGTTCGACAGCGTCTTTAAAGAATTTACCTACGACCGGGATAAGATCCGCCGAATATTTTGCCGTCCGGAAAACTACACTATCCGCGACCCCTCCGGTTACCCCTTGCACGGTCATTACTCCGATAAACACGGTCAAAATGACTCCCAAACTCAATTTGCCGGCAAATTCCAACAGTCCGGCAAGTTTGTTCAGCTTAAAGTGTTCCGAGATATGATTAAAAAGTCGCAGTACAGCTGCCAGAAAAAAGAGCTGTAACACAATCGTTTTAATCATTGTGGCTAAAACCGTCAAGCTTCCCAGAACGAGAGGTTTAAACAAAGCTGCACTGGTGAGGTTCCCCATGGAAATCAGTAAGGTTAACATCACTGGAAATAACGTTTGCATCAAACCAACAATCTTGTCAATTGTCCCCGTAGCGACACCTAAGGCTTCCTGAAAAGCAGTCAAAGCCAAACTCAGTAGAACAAGGTAAGTCATAAACCTGGCAATCTTCCCCACATTTCCGCCATAGGCTGCCTGCAGTTGTCCTAACACTGCACAAAGTACCGCCAGAATAAGTAACTTGCCGATTAAGGGAGCGCTGTTTATCACTTCCCTTCCCAGGATCCCCAATAAGCTCCGGCCGATTTTTTCCGGGCTCAGATCCAGGGTTCCGCTCTTTAATTCCTCAAACATACGCGTTAATGAAAGCTCAGGCATAGCCTGCAATACATCGGCGTCAAGTTGTTCGAGATACCCGCGCATTTGGCTTAAATCAATCTGCTCGGATAGTCCTGCAGACTCCGTTTGCGGAATAACCTCCTCAGCAAGAACGGGGGAAGTTGTCCCACTCATCAAGACAACAAATAGTAGTAACAGAACGAAGAATCGCCGCAAATAGATCACCTCACGGGAAAGAGTCGGACCAGCGACTCTGTAATGGCTACAATAATAGGAATAGCTAAGATAATAACGCCGACTTTAGCGGCCAGCTCAATTTTACTGGCTAAAGCACCTTCTCCTGCATCACGGCAGATTTGTGCGCCAAACTCAGCTAAATAGGCTACGCCGACAATCTTTAGAACAATAAGTAAGTAATATGAATTGATATTAGCTTGAACGGCCAGGTTCTGAAGTAAATCAACAATGACCTTGATCTTGTTCATCACCAGGATAAATATCAACGTACCCGCTAAGATGGTCAGCTGCAGAGCAATTTCGGGTCGTATTTGCTTAAGAACAACACTCATAATCGTCACAATCAGGGCCAGCCCTACGATTTGCCATATTTCCACGTCTTAGCCCCCTAATAAAGATTAAAAACACTTTTTACTAAAGCAAATAATTCAGCAATCGACTGAACGACAATATAGAGAACTACAATAACACCGATAATTGTCACGCTCTGAGCCATTTCCTTGCGGCCGGACGAATCCAGCACGGATGCCAATACCCCAACTAATATCCCAATTCCGGCCACAGTAATAATCAGGTTAAAGCTCATTTCCCCGACTCCTCTCCCTGGTTAAATTAAAATGAGCACCCCGGCAATGCCAAATAAAAAACCCAGATAGGACCACATTTTTGCTTGCTTGTCAGACCATATTCCCGCTTGTTCTTTAATTAAGGCGAGTTGACGTTGCACCAGTTCTAACTGTTTATGCTGCTCCGCACTGTCCGAGCGGCCTAACCCTTTGCCCACGTCGCCGATCACTTGCCAATCTTCCTTTTTTAAACAAAAATGCTGCTTTTGTTTGGCGATGGTCTCTTGCCAAGCCAAGCTGGCGGACTCTCCGCCCTGCAAACGTTCCTGCAGTTCTGCGAAAAAACCTTGCCAGGGTTGATTGGTACGTTCCTTCACGTTACAGAAGGCCTCCGGTAAAGGGGTTGCCCCCCAGACAATTTCCGTATCCAACAGGGCCAAGGCCATTAAACATTCCCGTAATTCCACAGGCCTTAGCCTGATTCGGTGAGCCGACCAAAGTCCCAAACTCCCGCACCCGGCGATCAATGCGACGCACCCTATTATGAGCATCTTAGGCTCCTCCCGTTCTTAAGATCATATACTCCATTAATCGTTCCCGGCCCATGTTTTCTGCTTAAAACAACCAAGCGTTCAAATACTCCCTGCTCCAACAAACGAGCTAAAGTCGGCCTTCTGAGGGCTTCTTCCAAAGAAGCGGCGTGCGCTGTACTAAGAATTCTCACCCCGGTGCGCAAAGCATCCACGAGGGCATTCACATCGTCGCTGTGACCGAGCTCATCCATGGCCATCACTTGGGGGGCCATCGAACGAACAAGCATGTTCATGCCACTGGCTTTTGGGCAGCCATCCAACACATCTGTGCGGTACCCCAGGTTATAAGTAGGCACACCTTGCCACATCCCAGCAAGTTCCCCACGTTCATCCACCACGCCGACGGTCTGCCCCCTTAGTCCAATTTGCGGCACCCCGTTACTAATTATTCGAATCAGATCCCGTAAGAGAGTCGTTTTACCAGCCCGGGGCGGGGAGATCAGAAGCGTATGCTTTAACATTCCGTCTGCCCCCATAAGCAAGGGGATAATCTTCAGGCCTTGTCCCTTAATCTCGCGGGCGATGCGCAGGTTAAGGGCTGATACATGCTTTAACGTTTGAATTTGGCCATTTACCAAGACTACCTCTCCGGTAATCCCGACGCGATTCCCTCCCGGAAGGGTTATAAATCCCTGTTTAAGATTCTCTTCGACAGCATAAAGCGAACTATGGGTCATTTTTTCCAGCGCACAAACCAAATCTTTCCGCGTGACAATATAAGCCCTTTCCGGATTCGTTTCTTCACCTTCCCGACTTAGGAAATGATCTGAGTCCGCTGTACATACTAAAAGTGGTTGTCCGACACGCAAACGTATCTCCTCAACCTTATAAAAAGAGATAGTCCTGATCTTGTCGAAAATTGAACGAACATCTTTACCAAACCACTTAGCCATATCCATCCAGAAAGCAATACTCCGCTCTGAACAGGAAAAGCTCTCCTCACTATTAGAAGTCATGGGTTTTGGCAAATTTGACCTTACTTTAGAATCCTGAACAACAGATACTGTATAATGCAGCGACACGCCATTGCCCCCCTTGATAGAAGGTATGTCCTCCTTTTTGGTTTTAGACATAATTAAGAAAAGATGCCTCAAAATTTAAGACATCTTTTTCGTCTGTATTTCCAATACTTCCTATTTATTTTTAGTAAACTTATAGCTTGCTCTTCACTGGGCGCCTCTTTTCTTCTCTTCCTAACTTTGCTGAAAATCTCAATTATGTGGTAAGTGTGACAAATAAAGAGTGCTGCGGTTAAGATATCACGTTCGCAGCACTCCTATGCAAAAATTTTTTACTACTATTCTTGCCGGACTAGGCACGTTGAACATATTGTCCTGTTCTGGTATCAATGATCAGTACATCCCCTTCATTAACAAAAAAGGGAACTTGTACCACCGTACCGGTTTCCAAGGTGGCCGGTTTTGAGCCTCCGGTTGCCGTATCGCCTCGTACCCCTGGTTCAGTAGCAGCAACAACAAGTTGGACAGTATTTGGCACATCAACGCCGATAACTTGAGCATCAAAAAAGAGTACCCCTAAGGTCATGTTTTCTTTCAGCCACTTTATCCCGTCTCCAATTTGATCTATAGTCAGGGATATTTGCTCATAAGTTTCCTTGTCCATGACTACAAAAAGTTCTCCGTCTTTATAAAGGTAATCCATTTCACGTCGTTCAACATGGGCCTTCGAAACTTTTTCGCCGGCATTAAACTTCCGCTCTACGATCCCGCCCGATTTAACATTTTTTAATTTAGTCCGGACAAAAGCTGCCCCTTTACCCGGTTTAACGTGTTGAAACTCAACCACAGAGTACACTTCACCATCTACTTGAATTGTTAAACCTGTTTTAAAATCGTTTACAGAAATCATAACTATATTTCCCCCCCTAAATTCTAATTATCGTAAGCTTGTCCTTTCTATATGTTAATACTTAAAAAAGACCTCTTACTTACTCAAGGATAATCAGCTCTTTTGGTGCCTTTGTTAAAACCTCACAACCATTATCCGTCACCAAAACAATGTCTTCAATCCGGACACCGCCCCAACCCGGGATATAAATACCTGGTTCGACAGTCATGACCATACCCGGTTTAAGCCGGCGCTCCTCCCGCATATTTAAGTTTGGCTCCTCATGAACGGCCAGCCCCACGGAGTGTCCCAAACCATGTCCGAAGTAATCACCATAACCAGCCTCTTTAATGATTTTGCGAGCTGCCGCATCCACTTCTTTTCCGGTCCGCTCCGGCGCAACCGCTGCAATTCCTGCCTGCTGGGCTGCCAAGACAAGCGCATAAACTTCCCTGTGCTTGTCTGCCGGTTCGCCTAAAAACACCGTCCGGGTTATATCGGAGCAGTAACCCTGATAGATCGCCCCGAAATCCATAGTAAGGAACTCACCCAATTGAATCTGCTTGGAACTGGACGTGCCATGGGGTAAGGCCGAACGAACACCCGAAGCCACGATAAATGGAAAAGAACCGCCGCTAGCACCAGCCCGACGCATGAAAAATTCCAGGTTAATGCCAATCTCTTCTTCTGTCTGACCGATTTCAAGCAACCTTAACACGTTGGCAAAAGCGTCATCAGCAATCATAACAGCTTTCCGCAATAGCTCGAACTCCGTCTGGTCCTTCACCGCACGCAAATCACTGACAAGTTCGGGCAGAGAAAGAAGTTCCGCTTGCGGAAGGGCATTTTTTAGTTTTCGGTAGCCCACATAGGTGATAAAATCTCCTTCAAACCCAACGCGCTGCGCCTGTTGTCCAATTTCCGCCAACGATGCAAAATGATCCTGTCCTGTCTTAATGATTTCAAACCCGGAAGTCTCGCTCCTGGCTTGTTCCAGGTAACGAAAATCCGTCATGAGAAAGGCTTTCCCGGCCGTAATGTACAAGGTTGCTTCTCCACCGGTAAAGCCGCTCAAATACCGTCCATTTTCCGGGCGGATAACCACATAAGCATCAATTTTTTCTTCCTGCATCTTTTGACGCATGCGCTGTAAGCGACCGCTAATCATGCCTTTCCCCCTTTCGTTGTACGTTGATGTTTGGTGCGTGATTCGTGGTGCGTGTTACAAATAGAATACTTAAACATCAGGCTTCGAATATCGGACTTCGAATATCGGAGCAAGGTCCGAAGTCCGAATATCGCCGTTATGCCTTTTTGCGTCGTTTCTGATACTCAACTGCATAACGCATCGCGAAAAGATAACTATCTGCTCCCAGTCCGGATACTTGTCCGATACAGGCAGGAGCAATCACTGAATTGGCCCGAAATGCTTCACGTGCATGTATGTTCGAAAGATGAACCTCCAGCGTTGGAACCTTTACCGCACTAATAGCATCACGAATGGCATAACTTGTATGCGTCCAAGCCCCAGGGTTTAAAATTAAAAAATCATCCGGCGTTAAAGCTTGGATCCAATCCAGGAGCTCTCCTTCATGATTTGTTTGCCGGCATTCCGCCTGAATCCCCATCTGATTCGCTATTGCTAACACTGCCTTATTAATCTCCGCTAAGGTACGCGACCCGTAATGCTCCGGTTCACGCAAGCCTAACAAGTTTAAATTCGGGCCATGCAATACCCAAATTCCTGCCAAATTATCACTTCCTTGTCACACCCGAAATTTTATCATAATTTCCTACCGTAGCATAGCATTTTTCAAGCTATTAACAGTACTTTTCAAGTTATTTAAAACAAAACGAAAACCTTCTATACAAGCGGAATACGAAGGTGAAGTGATCATCCCTGGCACATCCTCAGTAGAAAGGATCACCAATATCATCATAATACCAAATATGTACCAACAAATGGTATTCGAGATAATTATGGTGATCCTTTAGCAAGTCCGGTGTCGTTCTGTTAAGGAGTGACGGTGATGCTGCCGCTGGCTGGGGTACCGTTAACCGTAAGATTTTGCGCGGTGATTGAATTGGCGTTCAAAATTGCGTTTGCTACCCACAGGATACGGTTTAACCCACTTGATTTAAACTGTATTCCCATCCCCCACGCCGAAGCACTGATCTGGGATGATACGATAGAGATATCTTCATACGAGTTAATACTAATATTGCCTTTACCGGCTATCGTTGCTTGATCTAAATTAATCAATCCCTGGCTATTGAGGCATGTGTGCTCATTCGCGCCTCGGGTCAGATCAATTTGGACAGAGTGAATGCTGATCCCACGATCGCCTGCCGAGGTTAACTCAGCTCCTATCTCCCCATTGATATCGGCTTTGGAGAAAATTTTTGTCCCGTTGGCGTGTATTGTCCCCTCGTTGGCTTTAATACACACTTTATACGGCTCGGGCTGTCCCGAAATAATCGTACCATTTAGAATAATATCCCCTCTGTGAGATAACATGTTAACCTCGCTATCCTTTTTAATTTCTATATCAGGTTCTAGGATAATATGTCCTTCCACATCCCAGTTGATGACATCATTGGGCCAGTAACTATCCACCAGCAAATCGCCGATGGAAGCAGGAACATACAGTGAACCGCCAACTAAATCCGGTCTACCACGCCTTTCAACTTCCTGGTTAACAACTAAGGGAATCAGCAGATCATCAACCGTTAAAAACTCATAGCCATGATCCTTAAACACCATGACCTCACCGGCGGGGATTTCGACATTAGGCCTATATATTTCCGTATCTCCAATCTTAATCAAACTACCGGGAACCTGGATGTTTATTGTGAAGAGATAGCTGCGTATATATGGCTCGGAAGAGGTCAGCCTGATATTGACCGGGTAATTGCCTTCCGGAGTGGCAGGATCCTTTAGCTTAAAATAGAGCCTGTAGGTCTCACTATCGGCTATTCCCCCGTGCAAAGTTCCGCTAATAGTATTATTGGGACAGGGGATTTTCCCTTCGGTTCCCTCCATATAAAGGTCAAAAAGACCGGTCGGGTGCTCTTCTTCCAAAGCGATTGTAAAGACAGTATCCGCAGTGGTACTCTTGCTGTCAATGTAATTTGCCACGGAAAAATCGTTTCCCTGCGTAAAAAAGCTCTCCGTCCTATCGACAGTAAGCTCGCTTAAGGCTAGTGAGGGCACCAGATAAAACTCAGTGGTGTACAGGGTAAAAGAGTCTGACAAATTTACCACATAACGGGAGTAGGTAGGGATAGGCGTAAAACTGGCGATCAGCGCCACCGCGCAGAGCACACACATTAGTAACGCGCGGCGCAATCTGCCGGCGCCTTTTCGCGTTTGCTTATCTCTAAACCCAGTTTGAAAATTAGGTCGGAACACCGCTGCTCCCTTCCTCTACCTATAAAATAAGCCTAAATCTATTGCCCAGCCTATTCCTCAATTCTTTGCTCAGCGTTGACATTTACCGTAACTTCTATTTTCTTATTGGCAAAATGGTAATTTCTATCCGCAGGGCCGGTTCCCCAGCTCCAGAGCATGCGATAATTAATCAGCTCGTTGCCGCTGATCACCGCAGGCTGGGTGTGATGCATAACTTGCATGCCGGCCGGGCTGCCCGGCGAGGTCGTTAAGGCCACCGGAGTAAGGGATTCACCCTCATCCGTATCCGTATTTACAATGTATAATTCCATGACCAGGGGCACATTCAGCCCGACAACCGGGGTATCCTCACTCCAGCTCAGGCCGATATTGAGCGTATAATTCAAAGCAGTGTCTTTGGTGTTTTTGAGGGTAAAATTATAGTTCTGATCGGTTATACCCGGATACTGCAATCCGTAGCCGGGAGGGACCGTGTCGGCGCGGGGATCCCAGGTGACCACAAGGCCATATTCTTCAACCGGAATCAGAGGACCCGAGTAATCCCCAGTGTTGAACACAGTAGAGGAATAGCGTGAAAATGACATACCGGAGGATATTATGGCTACCAATAACAGCATAGTGATCAAATATAAATATTTCTGCCATAACTTCATACGCATTATCCCTCACTATCAGCAACCGGAGCAGCCTGACTGCCAACCACCTTAATCAAAACCCCCGGCTGCTCACTGTGCTCCAAGCTTTTCAAAAAAGCTACCGCGTTGGTATCGTAAGCATCGTATTGACTCTTTAAAGAACTATTGACAGCGTCCAGGGCCTGACCTGCGTCCGCCACCAGAGCAGCGTGAGTAGCCTGGTGGGCAGCATCAATATCTCCGCCGGCCCCTTGGGTGATCGGGCACTCCTCCCCACAGCTATAGCTAATCTCCTCCACCCCATCAACCATACTTAATATGCGCTCATGCTGAGTGAAAAAGGCATTAGCTTCATTGACTTGGTCGTTGTAAGCAGCAACCAGATCTTGATATTCCGCCAAGGCCAGAGCATAATAATCCTCACCGGGAGTGGGATCCGCATTTGGGGTTCCCACTGAGAAGGAAGTGTTCCACCACCAGTGGACGGTGATATCTACCAGCTGGTTTGCCGGTTCATTGGCTATATGCCCGGAGGCCACTTTAAAGAAGCCTTCACTGTCGGCAGCAATCTCCGTTAAGGAAAACCAGGTGTCATAGGGCGGGTGGATCGTCACCAGCTGACCAACCTGTGAACTGTCAATATAAAAAATCAGGGGGGGATATTGATTCCCCTGAACAGCCGCGTCAATATCGACCTGCAGCGCATTCATATTCAGGTAAATCTGATAATCGATAGCCACATAGATTGCCCGCCCGATACGAAAAAGCTGTTTTCCCCCCTATCCTGCGGCGCCAGCTGCTGCCCATTAAAAACATCAAAGCTGAAGCTTCGTGTTTGAAGGGTATCGGGCGTGACCCCGGCACTGAAGCCCCACTTAGCAATCAGCGCCTTGCCCGAACCGCTGCCTTCATCTGAATAGCGGGCCAAAGTGAATGAAATAGCTGATAAGCTCCCTGCTGCCAATGCCAGAACAAGCAATATTGTTTTAAAAAGCTTCATCAATTATCCTTCCTTTGCCCTATTCGATGACCCTTCATTTAAGGTCACTATTAAGGTCACTACAATTGCCGGTTTCATCCATAGACCCTTATTTAGTTCACCGGCCTGCGTATCCTTTGATAAATTTCTTCGCCGTAGAGGCAAAGGACTAAGAGTATGAGCAACACGGCGATCCCCAGCGGGGTTTTAAAAAATAAAACGGCTACTCCGATTTTCGGGATTCTAAATAGTACCTTGCCTAACAATTGGCCGGGCGCCACGGTATCATCAGCTACGTTGTTGCTATCCCCTTTGAGGATAAAGACACCGTTTTCTTCGCCCACAATGCGGTGGGTATAAATTATTGCACCACTGGAGTAAGTTACCACATCACCGATCTGATACCGGGAGGAGGGCTGTTCCCGAATTACTACCACATCCCCGGGCATAATCGCCGGCTCCATGGAACCGGACATCACAACCAAGGGAGCGATCCCCAAAAATTTGGGTACTGGATTATGCGTAACCGCTTTATTAATTCCCAGGTAAAAATTGATTAAGATCACCAGGCTTAAAAAAATAAACAAACCATATTTTACGCAATTAACCAGTATTCGTTTCCCGTTTAGCGCCAATTTATCCCATCCTTCTATTTTCTCTGGGCGGAAACCCGGATTGCCAGCGTACATGCTACTTCACCCGCATGTGCGGCGTAGCGGTTATCGATGCTGCCGCGATCCTCCCAGAACCATTCCAGGGTATAGTCGGTCTTCATCGAATCATTCATGCTTAACGGTACCACAGGGTTGGCAGTGACCTCCCTGATTTGAGCGATCGTATGCCAGTCGGCATCTCCATTGACATAACGGTTGGTATTATTGTTATATAAACGGTATTTGAGCGGAATATTGAGGGAATTATTCGTTTCAACCAAATCTATATCATAATATATAGCAAACGGGTTGGCCCTATTATCAATTGTGAATTTATACTCTCCGCTCATGCCGGGAGCAATTCGTTTGCCGTTGCCGAAGACATTGATATCGGCGGCCGGAGACGGCACCCGCGCAAAGTTCCTGGTATCCACGGTACTATAGACTGTCAGTGCATTGTCTTCGGAAGTTCCTGGAGGAGAACCTGCGGAAGACCCCGGCGGAGTTGCGGGCGGTGTCTCAGGCGGAGTTGCAGACGGAGTTGCAGGAGAATCAGGCGCGGGAAGTTCATCCCCCTTATCGGGGGCATCAGGTTGCTCTCCCGAGGGATAACGTTCCCGCACCTGCACTTCGGGCTTGATAATCAACTGCCCGCTGGGCTGGCCGTTATTGTCACGCTCGATTTCGAGAACTATCTCCAGCACTTGTACATCTACCGCTACCTCCAGTATATAAGTGTTCACATCTGTCTGCACCAGAATGACATCGGCAATCCCGATATTGCGGTTAATAATCACCCCGCAAGAAGCCAGCACGTTCCGATTTTGGTCGAGTATGCTAACGGTATGCTCCCCATCCTCAACATTTTCAAAAATAAAGTATCCCTCAAGGTCAGTGTAGGTATGACGCGGTTCACTGCGCAGCTCTACCAGTCCCTCGGCGTAGGGATTTCCATTGGTATAGACAACTCTGCCCTTAATGTTTACTTTTTTCTCTATCGGCACGATCATCTTAGCCTGGGGGAAAAAGTAGTGCTTGATTTTTTCCAGGAAAGGAGTTGCCCTCTCGACACTTTCCACCGGAGGGAGACCGGAAGAAATGGTAAACACCGTCGAGGTTGTAGCCATATCGTGGATCACCCCGTAGACTGATACAGCTATATAAGTAATAATCATGGTTATTATGGCCAGCAGTATCCTGTTCTTACGGTTATGCGCGTGATCCATGCTCTCACCTCCAGTGCGGCTGCCCTGCACAAAGCACCTATGACCTATCAAGCCTCTGCTAAGTGCCCTCTGCAAGAGAGCCGCAGCTCTCTTGTAAAACTAAAGTGTAGTAGATTCTTATTCTTTAGCAGGCTCTTTTTGTACTGCCTTAACATCTAACTGCAGAACATAACTATCACGGGTGAGTCCTTTACCATGTGACGAATTGCCGGCTCTAACGTCATCAGCATCTGTCCATGAGTCGTTATTTTGCGGTCGGATAATCTCCTCGGCGGGGGTTGCTAATAGTTTAGCATTATCATGCTGACTTACATCATACGGCCATCTCCAATATACTGTCTGCTCAATTGAAATAGGGCTGGGGTTTACTTTACCTTCCCTAGCTGTAGCTGTATTAGTAACAACATACGTTCCATTCCCGCCCGTTATTTTCGATGTTGAATCCGTAGTTGCTGTGGTAATAAGGGCATTTTCAAGAGCATCCAAGCTATAATATATCTCCGTAAAATTTTGATCTAATGAATACTGAAGCGGTACTAATGTGGATCCATCTCCAGACTTGGTAAAGTTTAATGTAAGATCCGCATCCACATCTGCATCATAGGAAAAATCAACTGTAAATGATCCCTGTATTCCAGGAGCAATTAGATAGTCGCCACCGGCGGTTTTTTGATAAATGTTTGTTGCGTAAACATGCTCCCAAATCGCAAGTTCCATTGGATTATCATGTGTTCCACTAGTAATTGAATCACTCGTAAAGCTCCATCTTGCCACCAGCGCGGTATCCTGACCGGCATATTCACTGGTGTACTTGGCAAATGTACCCGACAGCATAGCTGTGGAAATCAGGCAGACGATTAAGAGCAGGGCACAAACTATTAATGTTCTTCTTAGTTTGGTTGTCATATTACATCCTTCCTTTCGTTTAATACACTCCTCTTTATTTTTTAAGCATACCTGCCGAATTAGTTTGTTGCCCTCACACCTCCCTTAAATATTATCTGCCTCTCTTTCCCACTTGCGAGGCCCATCCCAAAAGTGCAGAGAGTTGTCATCTCCTAAGCTGCCGTATAACAATATGAATAAGGGCAATTTTTTGACGGATTATATACCTTGCCGTCAGCTCGGGAGACTTGCATCCTTTACTTCTGGCTCCGGATTTCCTTCTGGACTGCTCCTTAGATAAAGTATTATATTAGAAATTAAAAAAGACCGTATATTGTTTGAATATACGGCCGATTACGTCACTCGCTACTGTAAGTCAGACACCCAATTTTGTGCTCACAGATCATCGCTTTCCGTAGTACTACTTTATCTTATGATCACTTAAGCATGGTAGAAAATATTTCTTTCAATGATTGTTTATAAAAGGCTAGCACGATTTTCCTCTATATGCAATAAATTCTTTTCCATTTATAAGAGCATGTACCCCTAAAATTCAACAATTTTCTCTTTCTTACTGCTATTTCTCTTGTTTCTCTTTCTTTTCCTTATATACTTAAATGTTGGTTATCAACATGTATGATTGTAGTCATTTTGTTGGCAAACATAAAATTGTCGGGAACGGTCTTAACCGTTCCGTTTCTCGTTCCTAATGCTTTTTCAATGGAAACGACATACGCCAGCGTGGTTGTTCCTCTGCCGGCGCAAACTCTCGCGACTGTTCCAATGCCGGTTGCTCTTCCCTCTGATCATATTGAGGAGATGCCATGAGTTGCGGCTGTTCTATTTGTCCGCTCATTAACCGAGGGGAGAGAATTACATTTAAATTACTGAGCATAATTTGCACTTCACACGGCCCGCCTTCCCCGGCTGGTTGAATTTTTCGAATCTCGGTACGCGGCAGAATAAAGTGAACCTCGTGAGGAACTTTTGGTTCACCGATGCGCCGCAGACGGAAACGAACTCCCTCGACTTCCATTTCAACATTATCAAGATAATCACCCGCAAACTGTTGTCCTTGCTCCGTACTGATCTCGGCATACTGTTCCTGCCCTTTAAGCGATTTAAGTTCCGGCAAAACAATTTTTTGGCCGATTTGCAGTTTTAGTGGATCAACATAGGGATTAGCGCGCAGGAAATCGTCGCAGGTGCCTCCCCAGCGTTGGGCTAAGTTATAAAAAGAATCCCCGGGTTGAATGCAGTATTCCATAACCACATATTCCCTCCTCCCCATAGCGTATGGAAATAGGAGCATGACCCGTTCCTCACGGCAAAAAGGTCGCGTAGAAATGTTTGATCCCTTTTTTCAAGATTGCAGATTACAGCGGATTTGGTTTTTCTCTAACTGCATGCGAAAAATTGCGCAAAAAATCGGCATAGTCGCAAATAACGACTGCCGATTTTTTTAGGCATTGTAATTGCTATTTGAGAATACCCTAAACTGATGCTTTTTATAAGTTTACTTTATTTCAATTCGTTTTCCCTCAATGGCTTTTTTCAGTTTCTTAGGCAGCGTGACAGTAAGGATACCATCTTCATATTTTGCACTTACCTTGTCTGTGTCTACATTATCTATGGCAAATGTTCTCGTCATGGAGCTATAACTTCTCTCTCTGCGAATATAGTTGTCTTTTTCCTCTTCCACTTGCTCATTTTTCTCGACGGATATTGTCAGCCTATCATCATCAATTTGAAGATTAACTTCTTCTTTCTTAATCCCCGGAAGTTCGGCCTCCAGGAGATAATCATTTTCATTTTCCTTTACATCGACCTTCATTTGAGCACTGTTCTTGTATAGGGTAGGAAAAAATCGATCATTGAAGAATCCTTCAAAAATGTTATCGATATCAAATAAATCGTTGTACTTTTGAATTCCTGAGTTCCTTCTGACAAATGGTACTATATTAAACATTAACAAACACCTCCGAATGTTATATTTGTCCAACTCCACTTCAGTATTATCAAGTTCTACTTAGCAAATTTTTAAGCATAGACAACACCCCCGTATATATTATCTGACCATCTTTGACCTTTAATATATTTATAACCTATGTCAGAAAAAGTTACAAGTTTCAAATTTGACCTTCTCTGACCATTGGAATTATTTTTTATTCATGGATTTCAATTATCAGGTTATTGCTTCAATTTACTGTTATTATCTAATTCATATGTCTAGTGGCAGAAAACGAGAATATTTGGCCGCTATGTCGTTGTTTTGTGGTCAAACACCTGAAGTTAGTCCTTTTCAATTACTTGCGCAGTTATTTTACCCCCTGTACAAAAATTAATTTGCACAAGTGCTTCTCCGCCTTTTGCATTTAAAACCACTTCTTGAAGATGAATGTTGCCTTCCTGGGTTTCCTCAAGTGCTTTAAGTGACGCGACAATATCCTTCCAGTCGCCAAGAAAATGCATACGCACTAAGCTATAATCCAAGCTTGCCCCTTTGCCGGTTTCCTGCCACTCACCAAACCTTTCAACATTTAAGCTAACTACATCCACACCCTTTTTCATAAACACGCCCTGACACTGTTCGATCAGGTATGGTAACTGGTCCATAGTAGGAATTGAAATGGCCTTCGGATCCAGATTAGTATTTATAACTTCTGTCTTTAAGACGTTTTGCCAATAAGTTTTCTCCTGTTGTAATGCCTGCAGTTTAAAGTAGGCCGGTTGCCAGAGCAAGTGAAATCCTAAGATGGTACAGAGCAATATACCTACAATGACTCCCTTCAAACTGCGCAACGTAACACGTTGAAATATAGTGATAGCTAAAGGTTCCAAAAAGTGTTTATTATTAAATTCACTGGGGGAATATGCCACGGTTATCCACCCTCCCCAAAGAAAATAACAATGTGAGCCTACATATTATTGTACGTATTCTCAAGTACATCCATTATTTTCGTTCCAACTTTTCTGCCTTTAGTACTTAAAGAAAACTCAACATTATTTTGTGACGAAAATTTATAACTTGTTAAAGCAGGTTGTTCCCAACCCATGGTCCGCAGGGTATCAATCAGGGTTTGCACATTTCCGGCATCTTTTGCATTTCCGCGTAAGGACATACTGCCCTGTTTGTAAATCACCTGCTCTATCTTCAACTCTGTCCCTATTAAAGTTTGTATAGCTTGAATTTGAACCAGGCCATCTCCGATTCCATCAGCGTGAATCTTTGATTTGTTCCAAGCTGCTTCAAGTTCTTTCTGAAGTTTGACCTGTTCCTCAATTCTGGTACCTTGGCAAGAAAACTGTGCAACCTCTTGTTCTAAAGGCAAAGCCATTTGATAAAGCAAAAACCAAATTATAGTGCCAAGAAAAAAAAGAGCGCCTGTGAACAACGCTATCCCCTGGCACCTTCTTTGCACTGTCTGCGTAGTATCCGGTTCACGCCAAAGATTAAGCCCCTGTCCATGTACGGAAAGCCGCAATCCATAGCCAACTACCGCTTCCCCACACGCCATCTTTCCCTCCAGGTGCTTCTGCCACGAATTAGGAATATTCCTAAGCCCAGCTTGCTCTACCACTCTAATAGAATTTGTCTTCTGTAATCCCTGTGCCAGGGACTCTGCCCTACAATCCCCACTCCAAACCAAACGTTTCAAATTAAGAGCTGAGTGCTGTGTTTTGTAATACAAAAGAAATCTACGAATCTCGCTTTCCCACTCTTCCGCCCGCTCGCTCAATGAGCGTACACTAACCGGGACCGCTCCACAAAAGAGGGCAATTTGAAGGGAGTGGGACTCACCGCGCAGATAAAGTACATCTTCATGCGTTTCAAATCCTAAGGAATGCCCTAAAATTGAAAAGGCAAAATCAACGCCGCTTACCTTAAACCCTGCTTGTCCCAGGATAAAAACATAGCGTTCAAGTATACTTTTTCGTGTTGCACCAAGTAAAATCTGGAGGTTTTTATACTTTTCTTCCGTTAGGACAAGGAAATCATAAAGTAAATCAGACCGCTCAATGGCACTCTCTTCATCAACCAACAAAGAGATTGCCGACTTTCTGTCCCGCTTAGCAATCCAAGGTAAAGTATACGAACGAATAAATCCTTGCTGCAAAGAGATTGCCAAATATGCCTTTGGATTAACACCAGAATTTTGTGTCCTGTATGATGATAATAAATCAGTTAATACTTTTTCATTCTGCACATTTCCCTGTTCGATCACCCCAATCGGGATTGATATACGCTCAAACTTGACTGCATGAGAACTTAAAACCTGCTTTCTAAAAGGATGGACCGATAACCAAAAAGCCCGAATTTCCCGATCAGACAATTCAAAGACCACTGACCTTTTTCGCATAAGTACCTCCTAATCGTGGTTTGCAATTCGTGGTTCGCTATCGTGGTTCACTACTCGCAGCTCGCTACTCGTGGTTGGTTATTTCAAATAACCTTTCGCAGCTCGTATCATGAGTTGAAATTTGTGATGCGGCGCGGAAATATCGAAAGCATCAATATAGTTTTAATACCAATAGAAAATAACCTGTCTCCCCCACAATAAAGTGAAAACTGCTCCAAAAACAAGATAGGGGCCAAAGGGAATCTGCTGACGAAAACTTTTTTGCCGCCTTGTAAAGAGGAGAAAAGTACTAACAATTAATCCCACAAAGCTTGAGATAAAAACAACCAGAAAGATCGAGGGAAACCCTAAGAAAGCACCTAAGGCGGCAACCAGCTTTACATCCCCTAGGCCCATTCCTTGCGGATACACCCGGTTAATACACCAAAAGAAGCCGCCTGCACCCAAAGCACTAAGCGTGCTTTCCCAGCCGCCCGGATTTCCCGGTATGAGAAAAGCCCCTAGTAATCCAATGCCCATAAGAAAGAAAGTTAGGACATCCGGTAAACGAAACGTATCCAGATCTATAAAAGATAAAGCAATAAGCCCGGCGACAAAAACCAAATTGAGGATTAATCTGGCCGGGTGGGTTTCTGTACTCAAACTTGACATTGTAATAAGAAAGAAGAGAATCCCCGTAAGAAGTTCAACCGCCGGATAACGCCATGAGATCCGGGCTTGACAGCTACGACACTTTCCTTTCTGTATCAGAAAGCTAATTAGCGGGATGAGTTCCCAGGCCCGCAGGGCTTGTCCGCAAATAGGACAATGTGAACCAGGTAACACTATAGATTCGCCGCGCGGAACACGGTAGATGATCACATTCAGAAAACTGCCAATTAGGAGTCCGAAAAGCCCACTTGCTATACTGATGATATACAATGAAGTGTCTCCTTTTTTTGGTTTTTCTCTCTGCGCTGTAAAGGTAAAGATTAATATGTTTAGGTTAAAGATTATTCAATATGGCTAATTAGCGGAGGTCCAGAGAATATTAAAATCTTGATCATACGCCCGAACTTCAGCTGCCAAACCATTATTAGACAGGTAAATCATGATCGTACGCGTCTTAGCGTCCGGGATAATAAATTCCGTGGGAGCATCAGCATCCACATTTAACTCTGCGACATCAAATCCCTTAACATCATCTGGCACAGCCTGCTGGGTAGTTGATGCATCTAATTTGCTAATGTATTTGGGAATGAGACTCGCACATGTTACCGCTCCGCCAACAGCATTAAGTTCTGTTTTTTTCGGATACACCCCATTTTCCAACTGATAACGATCCAAGGCTACCTTAACCTGACGTGCAGTTGCAATATCTGCATTTTGCCGGGCAGTTGTTGTACTTAACATTAGTTTAGGAATTGCTATCGCGCCCAAGACACCTATAATAATAATCACTGCAAGCACTTCAATCAGGGTAAATCCGTTGTCCCGCTTGATCTTATTCATCCCGATTCCTCCTGGTTTTTTGACAACCTTCTCATCTAAAATCTTCGTATAGCTATCCTTATTTTAAATTCATAACCCATTAACTTCGCTACTAAATTCATGACCCATTAACTTCGCTACTAAATCCTGAGTACCGGTTTTTTTACTGCTAACCTCTGAACTCTGACCCCTGACCTTTTACCCTCTTTGACCCCAAACATCTTCCCTCTATTTTGTCCTCTGACTTCAAGGCGGTCCCTGCTATTTAAGCTGTGAACTTAAATCAAACACAGGAAGCATTACACCCGCTGCAATGAGACCAATCAGTCCCGCTATAGTGAGAATAAGCATCGGTTCAAGCATATGCTTTAACTGGGCGAGCTGATCATCAAGCTCACGGCGAAACATTTGTGTGATATAGCAAAGCATCTCTTCCAGCTTTCCTGCTTCCTCAGCCAACGCAATCATTTCCGCACCTTCCTTGGGAAAAATCCTGCTGGCACGTAATAAAGAAGCCATGCTTTTTCCCTGTCGAACATGTTGCACGAGCTGCTTTATTAATTCGTGCATCTCAGAGTCACGCATTGCTTCTGCCGTTAAGTGCAGTGCTTCCAACAAAGGAATTCCAGCAACTAATAAGCGACTGAGCATCCGGCTGAACTGAACCAAATCACGGAGACGATAAACCTTCCCAATAAAAGGAAGTCTCCCTGACTTATGCAATAGCCGTTTGCTCCAATAATCCGGCCTGATGAGTCTCTGAACCAATAAGCAACCGATCATTAACCCAAGTCCGCTCCATAAAATCAAGGGAAGTTTATTACCACAGGCAAAAATGACTTTCGTCAAAAAAGGTAATTCCGCATCCATGCTGATAAAGAGTTCTTCATATGTGGGGAGTACCCAAACAGAGAGTACATACAGTACAATAAACATGGCAAATATCAAAAGCAGCGGGTAGGCCAAAACAGCCTTTATTTTTTGCCGATAGGCATATTCCTGATCCAACTCATCAGCTACTTCACTAAGGGCTTTTCCTAATGTTCCAGTATATTCCCCGACTTTGATCATGGAAAGTATAAAAGAGTCAGGGGATAGATTTTGGAGAGACACTGCCTCCGACAAATCACTGCCTGCTTCCACTCGTTCCTTGATATTGTTCCATTGTTGCATTTGAAATGTTAATTTCTCGTCATGAAAAGTCATTAGCTCCAAAGCTTGCAGTAAGGGAATGCCGGCTTCCAATAAAGTGGCTAACCTGCGGGTAAAATGGTTCCACTGGAAATTCTTGCCGGACAGTAACAATATACTTTTCCAATTACAACGCGTTCGAATAGCCACTGGGAAGTATCCTTCATTCCTTAAGCGTGTTTGGACTTCAGCTAGTTCTTCCCCAACCCATACTCCATGTTGGGTTATTCCGTTCTTATCAACGGCCTTCCAAGCAAAACGTTGCTTACTCATCTTCTGAAACTTCCTTGACTTTCTAACTTTTCCTTAGCAATCTCACCAGTAATTAAACCCTTTTGCACTAAGTCCATAATTGCTTTATCCATGGTTTGCATACCTAGTTTAGCATTCGTTTGGATAACGGTAGACAGTTGATAGGTTTTTCCCTCACGAATAAGGCTACGCACCGCGGATGTCGCCAGGAGAAACTCAAAGGCTGCCACGCGCCCTTTATGATCCGCTCTGGGTAACAACTGTTGCGAAATTATTCCCTGTAAAACGTTAGCAAGCTGCCCACGAATTTGCTGCTGTTGATGAGACGGGAAAACATCAATCATCCGATCTATCGACTGAATTGCATCATTCGTATGCAGGGTACTGAAAACCAGGTGCCCGGTTTCAGCGGCGGTCACAGTGGTGGCAATCGTTTCTAAATCCCGCATCTCTCCGACTAAAATCACATCCGGATCTTGCCTTAGTACTGATCGTAACGCATATGTAAAGGAACGAGTATCACTTCCGACTTCCCGCTGATTCACTAAGCTTAAATTATGATCATGTAAATATTCAATCGGATCTTCAATCGTTACTATGTGACAAGCTCTGGTGCGATTAATGTAGTCAATTAAGGAAGCCAGAGTAGTTGATTTGCCGTTTCCACTTGGACCGACAACCAATACAAGCCCTTTAGATAAGCTAGCTAAATCAATAATTGCTGGTGGAAGCCCTAAGCTTTCCGGACTAGGAATGACAAATGAAATCGAACGAATAACAAATGAGGTGGAGCCCCGCTGTTGAAAAGCATTGACCCGGTATCGTCCGATGCCCGGTATACTATACGCTAGATCGATTTCGCCGCAATCAGTAAAGCGTTTGAACTGTTGAGTATCCATAAGGGAATGAGTAAATGTTTCTAAATCTGCCTGAGATAGTTTTTCCATCTGAAGTTTAACTATTGAGCCATCAATACGCAGTACAGGCGGACTCTCCACCGTTAAATGAATATCCGAAGCCCTCTGTTCTCCCGCATAACGTAATAGTTCTTCAAGTGAAAGCATCTGTTTTTCTCCTCTTAGCCGTCAATTCCTGAAACAGCTTGCAGTACTTCTTCTACTGTTGTTAACCCTTGGCTCACTTTCAACAGGCCATCTTCAAAAACTGTGAGCATGCCTGAAACCATCGCCTGTTGCTCAATCTCTCTGGAATTATGACGAGAAAGGACAAGTTCCTTGATCTCTTGATTATATATTAAAAACTCATGTATCCCGATTCTACCTTTAAACCCGGTTCCAAGACATTCCGGGCATCCAACAGGACGATAAAGCAGGTCAATAGCCGCCGGTAAATGAAGCGCTCTTTGATCTGCCACTGAAATGGGGTATGTTGTCTTACATTTTTCACACAAGCGGCGCACTAAACGTTGGGATAAAACTCCGCTGACAGCAGAAGCCAAAAGATACGGTTCTATTCCCATATCCATCAGTCGCGCTAAAGCTTCTGCAGCAGTATTGGTATGGAGGGTCGATAGAACTAAATGTCCGGTGAGGGATGCTGTGATGGCTATTCTGGCTGTTTCTTCGTCCCGGATTTCACCGATCATAATTACATCCGGATCTTGACGTAAAATATGCCTTAAGCCGACCGCAAAACTAAGTCCGGCCGGAAGATTGACTTGAACCTGGTTAACCCCGGAAAGTTGGTATTCTACCGGTTCTTCGATCGAAATAATATTTTGCTCCTCGGCATTTAGTTCCCTGAGTAAGGCATAAAGAGTAGTTGATTTACCGCTCCCAGTTGGACCGACTACCAAGATTAAACCACTGGCCCGTTTTAACAAAACTTTAACCCCTGACTCAACCTCTGAACGCATACCTAAGTCACTGAGCGGACGCTGGGCCATTTCCGGATCGAGAATACGCACTACGATTTTCTCACCAAAAACAGTAGGCATTGAGGACATCCGAATATCGACACGACGCTGCCCGGTATCAAAGGTCATACGGCCATCCTGTGGAATACGGCGTTCTGCAACATCCATTTGGGCCATCACTTTTAAACAGGCAACAATACTGCGGGTAGCATTGACGGCAAGAACGTACTTCCTAAAAAGTTTACCATCAATGCGATAGCGTACCACAAAATCACTTTTGCGGGGTTCCCAATGAATATCGCTTACCCCTTGAAGAACCGCCTCGTGCAACACAGAGTGAATTAATTTGATTGTAGGCGCATCCTCTTCATCAGAATCAACCTCGCTGGGCTTAATTATCCAAACCGCCTGTTCCTCCATGGTCCTATCGGCAAAATGGGCAAGTCTGGCAACCGATTGTTCTACGATTAAACACTGGCGTATAGCAGTATTAATTTCCTCTGCCTTGGCAAAGACCGGCTCAACCTCTAACCCGGTGAACATCCGGACATCCCGAAGGGCACGTTCATTAGTGGGGTCAAACATGGCTACTCGCAAAACCCCTGAGCGTCGTTCAAACGGAATAAGGGTATAGCGAAGGGCCATTTCTTCGGGAATTAACCCGGCAATCCCTGGATCAATAATCACTTTACTCAGAGAAATCTCAGGGATACCCAAATATCTGCGTATAGCTTCTGTTAATCGCGCTTTGGATAATATACCCATACGCACAAGAACCTCACTAATTGGTTCTTCATTTTCCTGAATTACTTTCAAGCCACCTGCCAATTCCTTCGCATTAATGTACTTGTTGGCAAGTAAAAACTGACCAAATTCATGATCATTTTTCATGTTACCGATGTAACTCCTGATAACTCGTCATAATCCACCTTCCGTTCTCTATCTGAATTATTTGTTCAATTTTTCGCACTGCTAAACCCGACCGTCCTTCAGAAGTTACTTTATAACCTCCTCCACTCAACTCAATTGTAATATTTGCACGTCCGGTAGCTAAAGTTAGGCTTCCCTTTCTCAATTCGGAGTTTACTAACAGATGGGCTTTCGCCCACTCGATTCCCCCTTCTGCCACATAGAGAGCTTGTTGGCTTTGGGCAACACGTCTTACCATGCGGTTCTCGGCATTTGCCTTAAGATACCCTTCCATTCCCAGTCCTGATAAAGTTGTCAAAAGGATGAGGATAAGAAGAGTGGCATAACCGGTTGACTTATGCTTACTGGAGACACCGGAGTATATGTCCGCCTCAAAACGGTGCCATGCCATACTGCTCTCTGTCCGTTTACACTTGCCTCCAGGAAAACTTCCCATAACCCCGGTTCTACCTCCGTACATTGCCATTGGACTATATAACTTGCTAACGGCTGGGGCACTTTTAAATGCTCCCAATAAAGATCTTGTGTCCCATCGCCGTCTTTATCATCAAGGAAATAGGAATCAAACGTGGGTATCGGATTTGAGTCAGCCGGCATGGGCAAAATCTTTAACTTTAGTTTCCCCGCATCATTGACCCATTCCGCCGTTTGCGCCATGCGAATCGCATCGGAAACGGTTTTCCCAGCCGTCAAAACAGAGTAGTGTGCTTCCAACTGATTTTTTAGCGCTCTTGCCCCCCGCCACTGATCCGTTAATAAGCGCATAGATGTCATAAGCAAAATACCCGTTATTAATAACGCCAATAAAACTTCCAAGAGCGTGAAACCGCCTTCAGACTCTCTATTCAACCGCATAAAGACTCTCCAGTTTGTACCGGGCAGGTTTTCCGCGTTCAAACCAGCTTATCTCAACGCTTACTCTCAATAGTTGGGGGATATCATCCCAATCCGTTCGAACCTGCCAGTAAAACCTACCTTCATTTCCTTCGACCGTATCCCCCGGTAGGCAAGCGCCCGTCGCAATATTCTCACTCCATCCTTGAGCAGTCAGGCAATCCATAGTTTTCTGAGCAAGATTAGCTCCTTCCATAAGGCTTGCAGCTTGCCGTGCTTCAGATACTGCTCCCTCAGTCAAACCAAAAAGCACAGCAAACCCTAAGGAAAAAAGAAACAAGCCAAGCAACACATCAAACAATACATATCCTTGGGAAGTTTTCTGTTTTTCCATGACTTATTTCCTCCTGAGCAGTTTCTTATTTACTTTCTATCCTTTCTGCAATCTTCAGCTTTTATCATACTTTAATTATCACTGATTACTCTCTAAATACCTTTTTTACTCGCCCAAAAGCATCGATTTGATAAATTTGACTACTATCAAATGGATTCAGGGGGACTTGGTTCAGATAAGGACCACACCAGCCACTCTCACCCATGGGAGGGTGAAGCAAATCCGAAACACTTTGCGGATAAGCGCCGACATCAATTCGATAAAGTTGGGCTGCTCCTTCTATTCTTGCTTTGTTAGCTTGGTCAATACGATTCTGAACCTGATTTGTTGCAGAACTAAAATGAGGCGAAGCC
Organism: Desulfosporosinus sp.; assembly: GCA_050945735.1. Taxonomy (GTDB): domain Bacteria; phylum Bacillota; class Desulfitobacteriia; order Desulfitobacteriales; family Desulfitobacteriaceae; genus Desulfosporosinus. The sequence goes on along the minus strand of JBMNTM010000001.1, from coordinate 6,904 downwards.
AAGGTCAGAATGATACCGATTAAGAAAAGAACTATTATCACTTCCAAGACTATAAAACCAGATTGTAGTTCCTTTTTTGTCCACTTCATTCTTCCGCTTACAATTATTTTCACCACCATGTCCGAAGATTTCACTCCAATGCCCCATTTTTCCTTTTGTAATTTCCCTATTCGCTTTGAAACTCCTGCATTGTCGACGTTTCTTGTTCAGTAATACGCTGATTTGCCAATATCTCTAAATATACTGCAGTTTTCCCAATCACAATTGATGCTTTCTTCAGATTTAACTCAGACCGTATCAGAGAGTGCTTGTCTAATATTTATTGAAAAATGGATTACCTCAAGTCATTTCCATATATAAAGGTGTTGACATTTTATAATTACTTAAATATAATAATTATTATAATCACTCAGAGCTCGTAATTAAGAATTTAAAAAGGAGAGGTTTTGATGAAGAAATTTGTCTGCGCTATCTGTGGCTATATCTACGAGGGAACGGAGGCCCCTGAACAGTGTCCCCAATGCAAATCACCCGAAGAAAAGTTTAGTGAAAAAATTGAAGGGGAGCGCCAATGGGCAGATGAACACAAGGTTGGAATAGCCCAAGGTGTTGATCCTAAAGTTCTTGAAGATTTAAGAGCTAACTTTATCGGTGAATGCACTGAAGTCGGAATGTATCTGGCGATGAGCCGTCAAGCAGATCGAGAAGGTTTTCCTGAAGTTGCTGAAGCTTACAAACGGATTGCCTTCGAGGAAGCAGAACATGCAGCAAAATTTGCAGAACTCTTAGGCGATGTCGTTCATGCTGATACCCAAAAGAACCTTGAACTGAGAATAGAAGCAGAATTTGGTGCTACCCAAGGGAAAAAAGAACTGGCAACTGTAGCGAAGAAGCTCAACCTGGATGCTATCCACGATACCGTTCATGAAATGGCAAAAGATGAGGCCCGCCATGGCAAAGCATTCCAGGGATTACTCAACCGTTATTTCAAATAACACCTAAGTAAAAAGAGTGAAAACAAGAAAGCGATTCTTGTTTTCACTCTTTTTTGAAACTCTACCGATATATTTTAATACACTTGTTCCCAAGCCTTCATGATCTCCGCGTCCGTACACTCCCTGAATATTACCGCCTGCCCGATCCCTTGCGGCAGAATCAGGATTTTTCGACCACCCTGGTTTTTCTTATCCGCTTGCATCCTCTGTAACAAGGTCTCTACGTGTTGTATCCTAAATGTAATCTCTGTAATTTTAGTCGGCAACCCAAAAGTTTTCAGCAAATGCTTAATGCGTTCAACCTCCGCCTCGGTCAAGAGCCCTTTAGCATTCGCCAGATAAGCAGCCGCCACCAGACCGATGCTGACCCCTTGACCATGGGTCACGTCACGATAGTTCATCTCCGTCTCCAGGGCATGCCCGAAACTATGTCCTAAATTCAGCAAGGCTCGTTCCCCTTGTTCCCGTTCATCTTGTGAAACGATCCGCATTTTGACCATTGCCGAGCGTGTCACCATTTCCTGCCAAAGCAAGGGATCCCCTTGTTTTATTCTCTCCGCCTGCGTTTCTAAAAACTCAAACAGATCCTTGTCGGCAATTATGGCATGTTTAACGCTTTCCGCTAAACCATTTTCAACCTCTTGCCACGGTAAACTAACCAGCGTTGTGAAATCTGTCCAAACTGCCCATGGCGGATAAAATGCACCAAGGATATTTTTGGCGATCGGAAGATTCACAGCAACTTTCCCGCCAATACTACTGTCCACTTGCGCCAACAATGTTGTGGGAACTTGAATCAAACGTATACCACGCATAAAGACACTGGCAAAAAAACCGGCCAAATCGCCGATCACTCCACCGCCAAGGGCGATAACAAGTGTGCGGCGGTCCGCACCGCAGCGCAGTGCCGCTGTGGTAAGCTGACTCAAACGTTCGAGCGATTTTTCTGTTTCTCCGGCCGGCACTGTCAATAGATTCACGCGATAGTCCTGGAGTCCTTTCTGCAGGCGCTTCGCGTAAAGATCCCTGACAGTATGATCTGTAATAATCAAAATGTGCTCAACATCTTTAAATTCAGACTTTAGGTACGCTCCCAAATCTTCGAGAGACGCGCCGAAATACACCGGATACGGTCTTTCCGCCGTTACTTCAATCTTTTGCATCTCTTCTGTACTCACTAATATCCATCCTTTCAAGCCATGCTAAAATCTCGTTGACTACTTCATCGATACTTTTTTCTGACGTATCCACAGTAAAGTCAGCCTGAGAGTAATATTTTTGCCGTTCTAACCATAATTTTTCAATTTCCTCTTTTGGACCCCTCAGAAGAGGGCGGTCATTTTTATGGCCGATTCGGCTGAGAATTGCATCTAATGAAGCATGAAGACAGATTACAATTCCGTTCCGGGCCAAAGCTTCCCGGTTTTGCGGGTTTAACACTGTCCCGCCTCCCGTCGCAATCACGATGCGCTCCTGCTGACTTAGCCGTGTAACCACAATACTTTCCTCGGAACGAAAACGGGTCTCCCCATGTCGTTTAAAAATTTCAGACACACTCAAGTTTGTTATTTCGGCAATTAAATAGTCCGTATCATAAAAATCCCAAGCAAGTGACTGGGCCAGTCGCTTACCAACTGTACTTTTGCCGGTTCCCATAAATCCAATGAGAACGATGTTGCGCATGGAGATCACCCTCTCATATACGTGGTTTGATGTTTGAATATCTGTTTGCTTTTTATTGCGCTAGAATTCCAAAGCAAGTATGTTTTCTTGATAAGCTTCCCAGGCTGACTGCAATTCAGAAAAGCTATCCGCCGGAAATTTTTCCAGCACTGCTTCGGTGATCACCCAGGCCACCACATGTTCCAAAACAACCAAGGCTGCCGGCACCGCACAGATATCTGACCGTTCCACACTGGCCTTAGCCACCTCTTTGGTTTGCAGATGTACCGTAGGCAGAGGCTTATACAAGGTTGGGATTGGTTTCATCACTGCCTGCAGGATAATCGGTTCCCCGTTACTCATTCCGCCTTCAATTCCGCCCGCATGGTTGGAAGTCCTGGCAAAGCCCTGTTTCTTGCAATAAATGATCGGATCATGCACTTGCGAACCCATGCGTTCCCCTGCTTCAAAGCCCAGTCCAAAGGAAACCCCTTTTATTGCTTGCACCGAGAGAACCGCCTGGGCAAGTTTTCCATCCAGCTTACGATCCCACTGCACATGAGAGCCAAGGCCTGCAGGAACATTATGTACTTGGACTTCTAATACTCCGCCCAGGGATTCACCCTGCTTTCGGGCTGCCAGGAGCAGTCCCTCCATCTGTTGTTCAGCAACCGGGTCCCCCACGGACCACTGTGACTGTCTTACACGCTGCCAATACTCCTTTTCGTCAGAATACGCCGCATGAACACCGCCTACGGCGCGCACATGCCCTCTGATCTCCACCCCCAACGTGGATAACCCTTGTCTGACTATGTTGCCGATCGCCACCCGCATAGCGGTTTCTCTGGCACTTGCTCGCTCCAGGATATTGCGCACTTCAGTGTGGTATTTAAGGGCCCCGCTTAAGTCCGCATGGCCTGGCCGAGGAGTCAACACTTTCCTGCTTTCTAAGTCAGCCTCTTCTCCCCAAGCCATGATCGTCGACCAGTTATCCCAATCACGGTTGCGTATTTCCAACGCTACCGGCGCTCCTGTACTTAAGCCACCTCGGATGCCGGAAATGAAGTGTACCTCATCTTGTTCAATCGCCATTCGTCCACCACGCCCAGGACCTTGCTGCCGTTTTCTTAAAACCGCATCTACTTGCTCCTTGGAAATCTTCATTCCCGAGGGAAGCCCTTCGATGATTCCTACTAATTTTGGACCATGTGATTCTCCTGCCGTTAAAAACCGCACTTGCCTTATTTCCCCCTATTTCCGCTGTATATGCATATTGTTCCCTTTTCCTAATTATTGTTCTCTGATCCGCATACCCACTGGAGCAACAATGACGCTCTTGCGCTCACCCAATGAGTTTATCAAGGTGATAGTCGTACCTGAACTTTTCCCTGCCGCATTAAAAGTAATCTTACCATCTTCATTACCCGGCACTCCAAAAAATTTAATCCCATTCTTTAAATAGACTTCCTTTACCCTTGTGCCTTGGCGAAAGATCTGATAATAGTGATCCCCCGATTGATAATAAAACCTTACCACATACCAGTTATTCTCTGCCAAGGCGGTCTGCCGGACATCTCGAATTTCCTCCAATAATTGGGTAGTTGCGAGATCTAAATGTTGCCGTTCAAAGTATATTGGCAGCTTAACGAGAAGCACGAAACCTGCACCCGACAAGAGAAGCAACACAAGCAACATTTCCAGCAGCGTATACCCTCGTTCTGTACCGCTAATTTTGCTCATTTCTATCTTCCTTTTTTTCGAGGATTGTGATTAATTGCAAAGTCCATTCTCCGCAAATTTTATAAACTTATGCAGAAGATAGGTTAAGATTGTTCCCTATACAAAGCCTGCCGCATTACCGCGACCGGTGCTTGACCACCCAGCCAAAACTCCCAAGCCAAAGCCCCTTGATAAAGCAGCATCTCTAAGCCGTTTAGAGTCCGGCACCCTTGTTTTTTTGCTTCAGACAAAAAGGCAGTTTGCCTAGGGTTAAAGATAATATCAACGACCAGTGCTTGCGGAGAAATTCCTTGCAAAGAAAAGGGAAACGGCTCACCGTTTAATCCCAGCGGAGTCGTCTGTACCAATAAATCAACATCTTCCAGCCAATCGCCTGCCGCAAACACACCGGAAGTTGCCATTCCCCCCATATCTTGAATCATACGGACCATGGCCTTCGCCTTTGCAGGCGTCCGGTTCAGAATATGTACCTGCATGCCCCGCTCAACCAAGGCTAAAGCAATCCCTTTGGCAGCTCCGCCCGCGCCCAATAAAACTGCTTTTTTTCCCATAAACCCGTTCAGTTGGCCTTCGACAGAAAGAGTAAACCCAGCGCCATCCGTATTATGACCAATCCGCTGTCCCGCATGGATTTTCACAGTATTAACCGCGCCCGCGTGTCTAGCTTCGGGGGTAAGAGTATCGAGGAAAGGAATAATGCTCTCCTTATGCGGAAGAGTTACGTTCCAACCGGAAAACCCCAGGGCTGTAAGGCCTGCTACCGCATCCGCCAAATGATGGGGCCGCACGAGGAAACGTTGGTACTCTGCATCAATCCCTAAGACAGCATAGCCGGCATTGTGCATCCGCGGCGAGAGGGAATGTTCAATTGGATCCCCGATCACTGCATAGTGTTTCTCCATTTCTTAAAACATTCCTTTACGTGTTAGTTGGAAACATACCAAAAGATTAAGTGAAAAAGGAATGGCTGACCATTCCCTTAATTCTAAATTCACAATTCTCAACGTGTTTTAGGGCTATAGGGTTTTACCGAAACGAAATGCTTCATCAACCAGACAAGGACCTTCTCCATCCGGCGCAAAAAGCGTGTTCCGATAAATTCATGCTGCTTATTTATTGGGGTGACCAATATTGTGTAGAGGCCAAGCCGATTTCCGCCCAGGATATCCGTAAACAACTGATCTCCTATGACAGCAGTGTCCGTATGCCCTGTTCCTAAAAGTTCCATTCCTAAACGGAACGCCCTTCTTCGCGGCTTCGTTGCTGCGAAAATAAAAGGAATGTCCAAGTGCTCAGCAACAACAGCGACACGCTGTCTCTTACTGCTATTGGACACCACACAGGCACTGATTCCCTTGGCTTTAACTTTAATAAACCATTCTGTCACTTTTGGATCCACTTTGACATCATTCCAGGGGGTCATTGTATTATCCAAGTCTATAATAAGCCCTTTTATTCCTGCCCTAACAAGTTGTTCAACTGAAATAAGCGCAAGCGAAGGTGCTTGAAGTGTCGGTCGAAAATACTCAAACATTGAGCCCTCCAAAGTGCAAAATTTTCTTTAATTATACCCTGAGGATGCCGTCGGAGCAAGTAACAGACTTATTTTTTGGAATTAATCTTGTCCATTTCTTCCATCAATTTTTGAATTGCTTTTTTTTCAATACGTGAAACATAGGAGCGTGAAATTTTTAAAGTTTTAGCAATCTCCCTTTGTGTTCGTTTTTGACTGTTCATCAACCCATAACGCAACTGCAACACTAACTTTTCCCTACTGTTTAACTTTTTGACAAGCTCCAGCAAGGCTTGCTGCTCAGATTCGTTTTCGATCTTGATAGAAATATCTTCCTCGTCCGAACCAAGTACATCGATTAAAGAAATCTCATTACCTTCTTTATCCATGCCAATGGGATCATAAATCGATACTTCTCCCCGGGATTTTTTCAGGGAACGCAAATGCATCAGAATTTCATTTTCTATACAACGAGCCGCATACGTGGCAAGTTTCGTCCCTTTATTTGGATCAAAGGTATTGATCCCTTTGATTAAACCAATCGTGCCGATAGAAATCAAGTCGTCACTGTCTTCTCCTGTTCCATCGAACTTCTTGACCAAATGTGCTACCAAACGCAAATTATGCTCCACTAGCGTATTGCGTGCGTGTTCGACTTCACGAGTCAGGATAAAAGGTTCTGTTTTACTTTCACTCAGGATTTTCAAATACCGTGCCTCTTCCTGCTCACTTAAAGGCTGCGGGAAAGCATTATTGTTAATATAGGAAACCAGTAAAGATACTCCCTTAAGAACGGAGAGAGCTAAACTGACTAAAAAAAGTTCCATAAACATCTTCTCCACCCCTTTCTCACTGTTCTAATACCTATGCCTGGGGGGAGAAGATTTTGCTTATCCTATTTTAAATAATACTTCCAGTTGGGTTACTACGGTATTCTTATCCGTTTAGGGGCTGGGGCTGGAGTAAGAGCCGGTTTTGGAGCCGATTCAGGGTA